>JBAVCA010000488.1:0-4766 GCA_049586475.1 Nocardioides sp. | reverse complement strand
GGCATCCCGGATGCTCCCGTCGGCACCACCCATCCCCCCGCGGCACGATCCGCGAGGTCCCACACGTAGCGCGCGACCGAGCCGCGCGAGCAGACATCGCTCTGCGCCGGGTATGACGACGTGCAGCGCACGCAGTCGGAGTCGCCGGCGACCTGCGGACACTCACGCCGAACGGGGTCTGCGTCGGGGACGGCGTGCACAGGCGCGAAGACATGCGTCTGACCCCAGCTCCTCGGCGGCTGAGCGTCGACCTCCTCGAGGGCGTCTCGGGCGAGCTCGGCCAGGTCGATACCGAACGGCGTGCGAGCGGCAGCGAGCCCAGGTAGGGAGAGCGCAAGCCGGTAGGTGGGGTCGAGGAACGGGTCGAAGACCGAGTCGTGCTGATGCGCCTGCGGCGGCTCGAAGAGCGACGCGAGCTCGGGCCGGTCCACCAGCCGACGGACGAGGGCCGAGCGCCAGGCTGCGAAGCGACCGGCCTGCACCGATCCAGACTCCATTCGACCGTCGAAGTCGTCGAAGGCCCCCGGCACCAGGGCGACGAGTCCCGGCACGGTGCCCAGCAAGCTGTCGTCAAGGATCTCGGCGAAGTCGGCGGTCCTCAGCCCGGTGCGCCCATCGAGCAGGGAGGCGATGCGACGCGCGCGATGAGGTGGGGCAAAGCTGCGACCGATGGCGTCGCTCTCCGGCCCCCGCCGCTCGTTGGCGGTGACGACCTGCCCGTCGGGGGGTACGTCGTGCCAGGGCGGCTCGAGCCACCCGGTCCACTCCCCGCCCGACCTGGTCGGCACCCGCCCGGCGATCCGATAGCGCACGGCGCCGTGCACGTCGGCCATGACGACGTTGTTGACCGGTGCCACCCAGTGATCGAGCGCGGCATCCACGTCAGCGACGGTGCGGGCGCGCAGCAGCGGCAGGAGCGCCGAGAACCCGACGTCCCCCAGGACTGTCGAGGAGTCGCGCAGGCTGTGACCGGGCTCGAAGAGGACCCCGCGCTCGGTGGCGACGACGTCGACCTCGACCTGGCTCATCCCGGTGTCGCTACGGACCAGGATCGTCTCGGTGCGCTCGAGCAGGACGTCAGGTGGCGGCGACTGCTCGTCGAAGACGTCCTGATAGTCGGCTGCCGCGTTGGTGATGGCCCACGCGACGTCTCCGGCGTGGGCGAAGTGCTGCACCCCAGGCACCCCGGGGAAGGCGAGGCCGACGACGTCGCAGGGGTCGTCGGGGTCCTCGCACACCAACCGCACCTGCGCGTAGACCCCGGGCTGCTCGATCACCCGGTGCGGATCACCGCCGATGAGCGGCCGACCCGATGCCGTCCGCGCGCCTCCGACTGCCCAGGCGTTGCTGCCGTTGGCCGCGATGGCCTCGTAGCTGATCAGGTGGGCCTGGTCGCCGAGCGCGTCGTCGAGACGCCGCCGCCAGAGTTCGGCGCCGAGACCCGCGAAGAGCAGGTGCTGGGCATGGAAGACCGCAAGCGGCATCCAGGCCTCCCACGGCTGGGGGCCCTCGCCGAGGACCACGAGCTCGGGCGCGTCATCGCGCAGGCCGGCATTGACGCCAGCGGCGAACGCTGCGACGAAGGCCTGGCTCTCCTGGTCGAGCGCGTCGAAGGCTTGCCGCGCGGTGTCGACCAGCAGCGTCTGTCGCGCGAGCCGGTCCCAGCCCAGCGCCGACTCCCCGACCAGCTCGGCCGTCGTCCCGGTGGCCCGTCGACGCTGCCACTCCAGCTGCCAGGTCCGGTCGAACGCCATCACCTGACCCTGACCCTCGGCAAGAGCCGCCATCGAGCTCGCCCGCACGTGCGGGATGCCATAGGCGTCGCGGTAGAACCGGGTCATGGGGTGAGGGTAGCGAGCGGCGGACCTCCACCTCAGCGGAGAATCTGCCGCCGCCGCTCACCCTGGGATCTGGCCGAAGTCACCGCGTTGGAACGACTGGTAGGCCTCGAGCACCTCGGCCTTGGTGTTCATCACGAACGGTCCGGCCCAGGCCAGCGGCTCGCGGATCGGACGCCCCCCGACGACGATCACGTCGAGCTTCGGCGAGCGACTCTCCTGACTGCCATCGGCGGCGATCGTGAGGTAGTCGCCGGCCGCCAGTGCTGCGGCCTGCCCGGTGCGAAGCGGGCGCCCCTCGGTGCCGATCCGGCCGTTGCCGTTCAGCACGTAGACGAGGGCATTGAAGTCGACCTCCCACGGGAGGTCGAGACGCGCGCCGGGCTCGATGGTTGCGTGGACCAGCGCCATCGGGGTGTGGGTGGCACCGGGGCCGGCGTGGCCGTCGACGGTGCCGGCGATGACCCGGACCAGGGCGCCGGCGTCCGGGGAGGTCAACAGCCGGACCTCGCCCGAGCGGATGTCCTGGTACTTCGGTGTACTCATCTTCGCCGTGCGCGGCAGGTTCACCCAGAGCTGGATTCCGTGGAACAAGCCCCCCTGGGTCACCATCCACTCCGGTGGCGCCTCGATGTGGAGCAGGCCGGAGCCGGCGGTCATCCACTGCGTGTCGCCGTTGGTGATGGTGCCACCGCCGCCGTGCGAGTCCTGGTGGTCAAAGGTGCCATCCATGATGTAGGTGACGGTCTCGAACCCTCGGTGGGGGTGCCAGGCAGTGCCCTTGGGCTCACCGGGTGCGTACTCCACCTCGCCCATCTGGTCCATCATGATGAAGGGGTCCAGGTCGGCCATGTCGAGGCCAGCGAACGCACGACGCACGGGGAAGCCTTCACCCTCGTAGCCCTGCGGAGCAGTGCTGACAGCTCGCACCGGACGGGGCACGTCGCCCAGGCCCGGGGACTTCACTCGCGCCAGCACGGTCAAGTCGTCAACGGTCACTGCGGGCATTTGCCCCACCTCCTCGTCTCGCCCGGTCGACAAGTGTGTCACCCGGTTCGGTCCTACGAGAACGATAGTTGAATTCTTTACATTCCCGCGTCTCGACCACCCCACGGTCGCGTCGGCTCGCGGTGCACTCGCTACGGTGAGCAGGTGACTCGAGCACCGCACAGCAATGATGTCGTCATCGTCGGGGGCGGCCACAACGGTCTCGTCGCAGCCGCCTACCTGGCACGGGCCGGGTTGTCGGTCAAGGTGCTCGAGCGGCTCGACCACACCGGCGGTGCGGCCGTCTCGGCACCCGCCTTCTCCGGTCACCCCACCCGGCTCTCGCGCTACTCCTACCTCGTCTCGGTCATGCCCGAGCAGCTGATGGCCGACCTCGGCCTGGACGTCAAGCTCCTGTCGCGTCCGACGGCCAGCTACACACCGACGTTGCGTGACCACAGCCCGGGCGGCCTGTACATCGAGCACATCGAGGGTGAGGCGACCCGACGCTCCTTCCTCGAGCTCACCGGCTCCGATGACGAGTACCAGGCGTGGCGCCAGTTCTACGCGGACGTGGCCACGCTGGCCGACGTGGTGGCCCCGACCTTGATGCAGCCGTTGCCTACCGACCGCCAGCTGCGCGACGGGGTGGACCCCGGGATCTGGCGCGACCTGGTCGCCACGCCGCTGGGAGCGACCATCGAGCGACGTTTCGCCGACGACACCGTGCGCGGGGTCGTGGCCACCGACGCCCTGATCGGCACCTTCGCCTCGATGCACGATGAGTCACTGATCCAGAACCGGTGCTTCCTCTACCACCTCATCGGCAACGGGACCGGTGAGTGGCGGGTGCCCGTCGGTGGCATGGGAGCCGTCACCGATGCCCTGGCCAAGGCAGCCGTGCAGGCCGGCGCCGAGATCATCACCGGAGCCGGCGTGAGCGCGATCCGTGCCGATGCCGCCGGACCGGGGGGCGAGGTGACCTACGACTCCGCCTCGGGCCGGCACACCGTCGCCGCTCGGTACGTGCTGGCCAACGTGGCGCCCTGGGTGCTGAAGATCCTGCTCGGCGGGGAGGCCGACGCAGCCACCAAGCCCGAGGGGGCTCAGCTCAAGATCAACGTCCTGCTCGACCGGCTCCCCCGCCTGCGCTCGGGCGTGGACCCGAAGCTGGCGTTCTCCGGGACCCTGCACCTCGGCGAGGACTACTCGCAGGTCGAGGCGGCGTACGCCGACGCGGTGGCCGGCCGGGTCCCGACGACCATGCCGGGCGAGGTCTACTGCCACTCCCTGACCGACCCCTCGATCCTCGGCGACGTGCCCGAGGGCATGCACACGCTCACCTACTTCGGCCTGCACACACCTGCGTCGCTGTTCGAGGCAGACCCGGAGGGCTCGAAGGCGCTCGCCGTCGAGCGGGCTATCGCCTCCCTCGACGCGCACCTCATCGACCCGCTCGCTTCCTGCGTGGCGCACGACGCGGCCGGCAATCCGTGCATCGAGGCGAAGATCCCTCAGGACATCGAACGAGACCTGGCGATGCCCGGGGGCCACATCTTCCACGGCGATCTCGCCTGGCCCTGGGCTCCGCACCGCTCCCGCCTCGAGACCCCCGCTCAGCAGTGGGGAGTCGCCACCGACTTGGAGGCAGTGTTGCTCTGCGGCTCCGGGGCGCGCCGAGGCGGCGCGGTCTCCGGCCTCGGTGGGCACAACGCTGCCCAGGCGGTCCTGGCAACGTTGTGACCCTTCCCAGAACCCGCTGGGACGGGTCACCAGGACTCGATTTCATCCCACGCGCACCCGCTGGTATGTTCTTGCACCGCAGGACAACGCGCGGCATTAGCTCAATTGGCAGAGCAGCTGACTCTTAATCAGCGGGTTCGGGGTTCAAGTCCCTGATGCCGTACCACCGTGACAGCAGGTCGCAGGCCCATCGCAGAG
>JBAVCA010000487.1:0-7542 GCA_049586475.1 Nocardioides sp. | reverse complement strand
GCCCGGGCGTGTAGCTCAGCGGTAGAGCCCCTCGCTTACAACGAGGTGGTCGGGGGTTCGATCCCCTCCGCGCCCACCGGAAGACCTATCCGTGGTCCGCCCTTCGCAGAGCCCGCCGTGCGATGTCTCGCCGCCCTCGGCCCCACCTCGCTTCCGGACGCAGTGGCGGAATGACCCGGGCCATCCGGCAACCCGCGGCCTCCGAACTACTCCCGGGCTCGCGCCGGATTCCGTGGGGGTGACTGGCGCGAGCCCCACTTCGTGCTGCCATGTGTGGTGCCGGCTCCACCGGGCGGAGCACCTGTCTCGCGAGCTGGAAATTCTTTCGAAAGTCGTGCCAATCCGGATGGGGATCGGTGCCGAACGGAATATGGCACGGCTCACACGAGCCGGGTTGTGAGTAGTCATTCCTGGGAGGCAACACGCATGAGCGAAACCAGTAGAAGAAACTTCATGGCTGCGGCGGGTGCAGGTGCGGCCGCGACCACCGCCGTGGCACTGAGCGCAGGATCGGCTCAGGCCAGGCCCGCAGTGCTGGGCAAGAAGGGCGCGACAGAGCCCGTCGTCGTCCTGATCGACGACCACCGCAGCGGAATCCTCCGCCTGCTGGTGGGCGAGAGTGAAGTGGTCGTCGACGACCGCGACCTCGTCGCCCGCATCCTCAACGCTGCTGGAGGTAAGTAACGATGTCGTCCCACAGAGAAGCGCCGGAAATTTCGCAGGACCCGGCGGCCGACAGCACTGACGTCTATGCGTTCATGCACCCCACGTTGCCCGATCAGGTCGTGATCATCGCGAACTTCTACCCGCTGCAGCAGCCCAACGGTGGCCCGAACTTCTATGAGTTCGCTGACGACGTGCTGTACGAGATCAACATCTCCAACACCAACAAAGCACGGCCGGACGTCACCTATCGGTTCAACTTCCGCACCGAGGTCCCGAACCCCGACACGTTCCTCTACAACACCGGGCAGATCACCTCGATCGATGACGAGAACTACAACCGTCCGCAGACCTACGACGTGGCGCGGATCGAGAACGTGGGTCGACGCAATCAGAAGGCCGAGCAGATCAACGGCCGCTTCCGGGTCCCGCCCTGCAACGTGGGGCCGCGCAGCACGCCGAACTACCCGGAGCTTGCGAACCAAGCCATCACGACGGTGGGCACCCGGAAGTTCTTCGCGGGCCAGCGCCTGGACGCTTTCTTCGTCGACCTGGGGAGCATCTTCGACCTCGGTGCCCTGCGACCCTTCCAGAACCTGCACTTGCTCCCGATGGCGAAGATGGACGGCATCAACGCCGTGCAGGCTTACAACTGCCACACCATCGCCATCCAGGTCCCGACCAGCGACCTGACCAAGAATGGGCTCCCTGCGGGCCCGGCTTACCAGGACCGCCGCAACGTGGTCGGCATCTGGGCCTCGACGTACCGCCGCAAGGCGCTTGTGTTCAACGAGAAGTCGGCCATGTACAAGGGCGCCGGTCCGAAGGTGCAGGTTGCACGCTTGGGCAACCCGTTGTTCAACGAGGTCCTGGTCCCGATGTCCAAGAAGGACAAGTGGAACCACGACGAGCCGAAGAACGACAGCCAGTACGCTGACGCTGTGCTCAAGCCCGAGCTGCAGGGGCTGCTGCCGGTCCTTTACCCGAATGTCTTCGACAACCTGGCGGCCTACACCAAGCCTCGCGCCGACCTGGCAGCGATCCTGCTGACGGGTGTGCCGAACAAAATTGTTCCAGGGTTCCAGAACTACACAGGCCCGGTGCAGGCAGACATGCTGCGGCTCAATATGGCAATCAAGCCGACGCCGAAGAGCAGCCCGACCTACAGCATCTACGGAGTGGTCGGCGGTGACGTGGGTGGCTTCCCGAACGGTCGTCGCCTCGAGGACGACGTGACCGCGATCGAGCTGCGCGCTATCGCCGGTGCGACGATCCCGTTGGTTGACCCGGACTACACGCCCGACGATGCAGCCAGTGCCTTGATGGACGGTACGTCCAACAAGAACCAGGTGCTGTTGGACGACTTCCCGTTCATGGCGCATCCTGGCGGTGGATTCCAGACGGAGTCACCGACGACGACGTCGGAGGACACTAACCCGTGAGCGACGAACGACTCCCCGACTCCCCTGAGAATCCACATGCCGGTCGTGGTGCCGTTGTGCTGGACATCGGGGGTGACATCGGGGCAGTCGTCGTCACCATGCCTTTCGAGCTGGTCGGGCAGGAGGTGGATATCCTCCCCGAAGGTGAGGATGTCGCCGTCGGTGTCGACCACGGTCATGGCTCTCAGGACCACGGTCACGGGCATGGTCACGGGCATGGTCACGGGCACGGACACCGACCACATGTGGCCGTCATTCGACGGCCCGTGCCGGGCTCGACCACCGAGATCCCTTCGCTGGTCTACCCGGAGCTGCGCGAAGGACGGTACCGGCTCCTGATGAAGGGCACCGACGTCGTAGTCATGGAGGTCGACGTCGTCGGCGGCCAGGTGACGATGGCCGAGTGGCCTTCCTGAGGATTCGTCAGCATTGAAACAGCAGGACCCCGTACGCCTCGTGCGTGCGGGGTCCTGCTGTGTCCTGCGTCACGATGACCGACCTAGGATGGCGCCATGTTCGTACCCCTCACCGTTCGGGACTTCATCGATCGCGCCGAGCAGGTCTACGGGTCGCGCACCGGCGTGATCGACGAGCCGGACCAGCCAGCCGCCTCCCTTGGTGGGCTCTCCTACGCCGAGGTCGCGCGGCTCGCGCGTCGACAAGCAGCGCAGCTCGATCAGCTCGGGATCGGGGTGGGCGAACGGGTGGCCATCGTCAGCCACAACAGCGCCCGCCTCCTGGTGGCCTTCTTCGGGGTGGCCGGGTCCGGCCGGGTACTGGTGCCGGTCAACTTTCGGCTACGCCCGGACGAGGTCGCCTACATCGTGGAGCACTCGGGCGCCCGGGTGCTGCTGGTCGACCCGGAGATCGATGCCGCGTTGGCGGACGTCACCGCCGAGCATCGGTTCGTGCTCGGCGCGGACGACGACCTCTACGCACCTTCGACCGCTGACGGCGGACCTGAGCCGCAGGCATGGGAACCCGATGAGGGCGCTACGGCCTGCATCAACTACACCTCGGGCACGACCGCCCGACCCAAGGGCGTCCAGATCACCCACCGCAACATCTGGGTCAACGCGGTCACCTTCGCGATGCACGCGGCGGTGACCGACCGCGACGTCTACCTGCACACCCTGCCCATGTTCCACGCCAACGGTTGGGGCATGCCGTTCGCGATGACCGGACTCGGCGTCAAGCAGGTCGTGCTGCGCAAGATCGACGGCGCGGAGATCCTCCGCCGGGTTCGCGACCACGGCGTCACGGTGATGTGCGCGGCGCCGGCAGTGGCGGCCGCCGTGCTCGAAGCAGCGCAGAGCTGGGAGGGAGAGATCCCGGGCCGCAACCAGGTGCGGATCATCATGGCCGGTGCGCCCCCTCCGACGAAGACCGTCATGCGGGTCGAGGAGGAGCTGGGCTGGGAGTTCATCCAGATCTACGGCCTGACCGAAACCTCGCCGCTGCTGACGTTCAACCGCACCCGCGAGGAGTGGGACGAGAAGTCCGCTGAGGAACGCGCGATCCTCCTGACCCGGGCGGGGGCGCCCGCACTGGGCGTACGTCTCTCCACGTCCGAGGAGGGCGAGGTCCGAGCCCGCTCGAACGTCGTGCTCGAGGGCTACTGGGAGCAGCCCGAGGAGTCGGCGACGGCGCTTCGCGACGGTTGGTTCCACACCGGCGACGGCGGCGCCATCGGTGACGACGGTTATCTGACGATCTCGGACCGCAAGAAGGACGTGATCATCACCGGCGGGGAGAACGTGTCCTCGATCGAGGTCGAGGACGTGCTGTTCTCCCACCCTGCTGTCGCGGAGGTGGCAGTGATCGGGGTGCCCAGCGACAAGTGGGGCGAGACCATCAAGGCGCTGGTCGTGCTCGGCGAGGGCCACCGAGAGACCGCCGACACCGAGACCGAGCTGATCGCCTGGTGCAAGCAGAAGGCGGCCGGCTACAAGGCGCCCACGTCGATCGAGATCCGCTCCGAGCTCGCCCGCACCGCTACCGGCAAGCTGCAGAAGTTCAAACTGCGCGAGCCCTATTGGGATGGCCAGGGCGGGCGGCAAATCAACTAGGGCCCTCGTCACGGTGGCGGCTAGCCTGTCGGACGTGCCGAACCCGACCCCGCTCCGCGACATCGTCTCGCTGCTCCACGCCTGGTATCCGCCGCACACCGCCGAGGCGTGGGACGCGGTCGGCTTGGTGAGCGGCGATCCCGACCAGGGCGTCAGCAAGGTGATGTTTGCCGTCGACGTCACCGCGGAGGTGGCCGCTGAAGCCGTCGAGTGGGGGGCCGACCTGCTGGTGGTGCATCACCCGTTGTTCCTCAAGCCGGTCCACGGCGTGGCCGCCACCACCGCGAAGGGCCGCACCCTCGCCCTGCTGACCAAGGCTGGTTGCGCCCTGCTGACGGCGCACACGAACGCAGATCGGGCACAGGGCGGGGTATCCGAAGCGTTGGCGCTCGCACTGGGTCTGAAAGACGCCCAGCCGATCCTGGTCGATCCGGGGACGCCGGTGGACAAGCTCACGACCTACGTGCCCACCGATGCTGCCGCCATCGTGCGGGCTGCGCTCGCTGAAGCGGGGGCGGGTCGGATCGGGGACTACGACTTCGCGTCCTTCTCCTCCGCGGGCCGAGGACGGTTCCGGCCCCTGGAGGGTGCGCAGCCGATGATCGGTGCGATCGGGGAGATCGAGACGGTCGAGGAGGTCCGGATCGAGGTGATCATGCGGCGCTCGCTCAGGAGCGAGGTCGTGCGCGCGCTGCTGACCGCTCACCCTTACGAGGAGCCGGCCTACGACGTCGTCGAGCTCGCAGACGGAGCAGTTGCCAGCACCGGCGTCGGCCGGATCGGCACGATCAATCGTCAGGGATTAGGAGAGCTTGCTGACACGGTCGCCGAGGCCCTGCCGGCAACGGCCCACGGCCCTCGGGTTGCCGGCGATCTCGGGCGCAGCGTGCGGCGGGTGGCGGTCTGCGGCGGGGCGGGAGACTTCCTGCTCGACGAGGTCCTGCGCACCGACGCCGACGTGTACGTGACCAGCGACCTGCGCCACCATGTGGCTGCTGAGTTCATCGAGAAGGCTGGTCCCGCCTTGATCGACGTCTCCCACTGGGCAGCGGAGTGGACGTGGCTGCCGGTGGTCGAGGCCCGACTCGTCGAGGCTCTGTCGGGTGAGGTGGAGACCCGCGTCAGCACCATCAACACCGACCCGTGGACAATGCGGGTATGACTCCTGCATCCATGACCACGAGGACCTCGTGAAAGCTGAACCATCCGCCCAGCTCAAGCTGCTCGAGGTGCAGGCCCTCGACGCTCGGGCCGACCAAGCTCGGCACCGCCGGGCCTCCATGCCAGAGGTCAAGGAGTGGGAGTCCCTGGAGGCTTCTCGTCGCGAGATCGATGACCAACGCCGCGACGCCCAGATCGTCGTCGACGACCTCGAGCTGGCCCAGCGCAAGGCCGACAACGACGTGGAGCTGGTCAAGGCCCGCCGCACGCGCGACCGTGACCGGATGGACCAGGGGTTGATCACCAACCCGAAGGACCTGGAGCGGATGCAGCACGAGATGGACTCGCTGGAACGCCGGATCTCGGTGCTCGAGGACGAGGAGCTGGAGGTGATGGAGCAGCTCGAGCAGGCCCAGGGCGTGCTGGGTGAGTTCGTGCAGCGGATCACCGCCAGCGAGGAGCGGATGGCCGAGCTGGCCGTCGTCCGCGACGAGAAGACCGCAGAGATCGACCGGGAGCTGGCCGAGCTCGAGGCAGCGCGCGGCCCGGCGGTGGAGGGTCTACCCGCCGACCTCCTCGCCCTCTACGAGAAGCTGCGTGCCGCCAAGGGCGGCATCGGAGCAGCCGAGATCCGTCAGCGACGCTGCAACGGCTGCCAGCTCGGGATCGACAACGCCGAGATCGGTGTCATCCAGCGGGCACCCGCCGACCTCGTCGTGCGGTGCGAGGAGTGTTCGCGGATCCTCGTCCGGACCAGCGAGTCGGGGCTCTAGGCGTGGGCCAGTCGCCGGCTCGGGTCGTCATCGAGGCCGACGGCGGCTCGCGAGGCAACCCTGGGCCGGCCGCCTACGGTGCTGTGCTCAAGGACGGCAGCACCGGCGCGGTCATCGCCGAGGACGGCAGCCGGATCGGCGTGGCCAGCAACAACGTGGCGGAGTACCGCGGCCTGATCGCTGGGCTGCGGCTGGCGAGCGAGCACGCGCCCGGTTCCGCGGTGGAAGCGCGACTGGACTCCAAGCTCGTGGTCGAGCAGATGTCGGGTCGGTGGAAGATCAAGCACCCCGACATGCAGCTGCTGGCTGGCGAGGCGGCCACCCTGGCGCCGGAGGGCACGACGTACACCTGGGTGCCGCGGGCCGACAACGCTCACGCCGACCGCCTCGCAAACGAGGCCCTTGACGGGACTCGGGACGGCGTGACGGTAGCCGGCGGCCGTGCGGGGGAGTCCGTGATCGAGGAGATCGAGTCCCCGATCGAGAGCCCGGAGGACCACTCGCCGCCGCCACCCGCGCGTGGCTGGGGCGGTCACGGCGAGGCGACCACCGTCATCATCGTGCGCCACGGCGTCACCGAGCACACAACCGCCAAACGGTTCTCGGGCGGTCTCGGTGGTGCGAACCCGTCCTTGAGCGATGAGGGACGCGACCAGATCCGAGCAGCCGGCGAGTGGCTGGCCCCGTTGGCCGGCCGGATCGATGCGATCGTGTCCTCGCCGGTACGTCGCACGCGGGAGTCCGGGGAGCTGCTCAGCTCACTCCTCGGTGGCCAAGGAGTGAGCGAAGATCCCGGCTTCGCCGAGATGGAGTTCGGCCACTGGGACGGCCTCACCTTCGCCGAGGTCTCAGACCAGCACGCCGAGGAGATGGCTGCCTGGCTGGGCTCGCTCGAGGTTGCGCCCGCCGGTGGAGAGTCGTTTCTGGCCGTGCAGGCGCGGGTTCTTGCTGCTCGCGACCGGTTGGTGTTCGAGCACGCCGGTCGCACCGTGGTGCTGACCTCGCACGTCACGCCGATCAAGACGCTGGTGGCCGACGCCCTGCAGGCGCCGCTCGGGTCGGTCTTCCGGATGGAGCTGTCTCCGGCATCGATCACGGTGATCACCTACTTCGCCGATGGCCGGGCGTCCTTGCGCTTGTTCAACGCGCTCCCGCCGTCGCGGGATGCGTTCGCCCCCAGCGTCTGGTGACGAGACGGTTGCGGGCGAGCACGAGCGCCCCGACGGATCTCGCGATGAGCGCCCGACGAGCGCCGGACGAGCGCCCCGAGCTCAGTCGACGTAGCGCTGCGCGTAGGCCTCGCGGACGCGATCCCGGTCCGCTTCCTGCTGGTCCTCTTCCTCGTTCATCGACCGGATCAGGTTCGCCTGGCGCCGAAGCGCCGAAACGGCGTCGGGGTGACTCCGTTCGGCGAGCGACTCCAGGATCTGGTGG
>JBAVCA010000486.1:0-5410 GCA_049586475.1 Nocardioides sp. | reverse complement strand
GATCACGTCCGCGGGGCGCGACCAGTCCATCGAGTGGTCGTCGAGCACGATGACCATCGAGTGCTCCCACCTGCCGGACGAGCGCAGCGCGTCGACGAAGCGGCCGACCTGGGCGTCAGTCAAGGCGAGCGCGGCGCGCCGGGCTGCCTTGATGCCGAGTGGGCCCGTGACGTCGGAGTGGCCCGCGCGGTCGATGTCGCCGAGGTTGACGAACATCAGGTGCGGGTCGAGGTCGTCGAGCATCGCCAGGGCGGCCTCCATCGTGAAGACGTCGGGGGCGTGCTCGGAGACCGGGATGATCGGGGCGGGCTCCCACCGGTCGGTGGCCCGGGTGCCGAAGATGCCGTACAGGTACTCCTTGCTGAGCACCGTCCCGGTGCGCAGACCCCTGCGGTTGAGCCGCTCGATGATCGTGTCGGCGCGCAGGTCGGAGGGTCGGTCGAGGTCGCGGACAACTTTCTCGGACCGGTCGTAGATCGAGTTGGCCGGCACTCCCGAACGGTCCGGACGCACGCCGGTCATCATCATCACGTGGTTGGGGATGGTCTCCATGATCGGCTTGGACGACGCCCGGGAGTAGCGGTAGCCGCCACTGCGCAGGCGGTGCAGGTTGGGCGTGAGTCCGCTGTCGATCTCCTCGGGGATGCAGCCGTCGACGACCAGCACGTAGGCGCGCTTCTTGGTCCGCCTGAGCGTGCGGCCACCGCCAGCGGCTGCGGCCGGGTCGGCGCCGATGCCGGCGGCGGTGGAGAACACCAGCCCGGCACCCCCGAGCTTGAAGAGGGTCCGGCGACCGGCGGTCACCTCGGCCAGCCCCACGTCGTACGGCGTGGGCTGCCCGGTCACGCGGCGGGGGGTGTCGTCACACATCTCAGACCACCGGCTTCGCGACGCGGAAGACGCTGTTGGTCCCGCTGAGGGTGCGGAAGCTCGCCTCGTGGGTGATCGAGGTGTGCTTGTCGACGCGATCACCGATGATGAACCAGTCCATCTGGGCTCGCTTCGCGGTCAGGTCGAGCACGGAGAAGCCGTGATCGTCGAAGTTGAGGTACTTGATGTGGCGGTTGTTGGCCAGGATGGCTGCCTGTGCGGCCTCGTTCTGCGGGCTGCCGTCAGGAGTGTTGGGTTCGTCCTTCAGGTTGTTCGAGTTGACCGACGTGCAGATGAACTCGACACCTGCTGAGCCACTGAGTGGGTAGGTGGCAGCGTCGTAGGGGAGGTCGGCTGCCCAGCCCGAGTGGATGTCGCCGGTGATGAAGAGCGCGTTCTCGACGTGGTGGTCCCGGATGAAGGCGAAGACCTCGCGCCGATCATCGGTGTAGCCGTCCCACTGGTCGACGTTGATCGGAAAGCTGTCGTCGGGAAGAACGCCGAGGACCCCGTTGACCGGCTCGACCACGTCGTCGGGCAGGCCGGCCAACGCGAGCGGGGTGATCATCACCGGGTTGCCGATCACCTTCCACAGCGCGCTGCGCCGCTGCAGCGACCGCTTCAACCAGGCCATCTGCTTGGCGCCGGTGATCGTGCGGTCCGGATCACTGATCTCGGCCTCGGTGGCCGGCACCGGGAACACGAAGCGGGTCTCGACCTGCTGGTCGCGGTAAGTGCGCAGGTCCAACATGCTGATCTCGGCGAGCTTGCCGAAACGCAACCGCCGATAGAGCCGGGCACCGTCGCCCAGCGCGGCGGTGTTGTTCAGGCGCACCGGCATCCACTCGTCGTAGGCGCGGTGGGCGCGGGCGCGGCGACGCAGGTAGTCGCCCTCTTCGGGTTGGTGGTTCTTTGCACCGGTGGCGTACTGGTCGTTGGTGACCTCGTGGTCGTCCCAGGTGACGATCCAGGCGAACTTCGCATGGGCGTCCTGCAGGTCGTCGTCGCGCTTGTACTGAGCGTGGCGCTGGCGGTAGTCGGCGAGAGAGACCATCTCGCGGGCGGGCTCGTGCGTGCGGACATCGATGTCGTCGGGCCCCAGGCCGTAGCCACCGGGCCCGTACTCGTAGAGGTAGTCGCCCAGGTGCACCACGGCGTGCAGGTCGTCGCGCGCGGCGATCCAGCGGTAGGCGGAGAACCAGCCCGCTTGCAGGTTGGAGCAGGACACAACGCCGAAGCGCAGGTTGCGGGGGGTGGAGCGCGGACGTGGGGCGGTGCG
Source organism: Nocardioides sp. (assembly GCA_049586475.1). GTDB lineage: Bacteria > Actinomycetota > Actinomycetes > Propionibacteriales > Nocardioidaceae > Nocardioides. The sequence goes on along the minus strand of JBAVCA010000486.1, from coordinate 3,261 downwards.
AGTCCGTCCGACCCGGCTGTGCACGCCGCGATAGGAGAAGCGGTAGTAGTAGGAGCTGGCCGGCTTCAGTCCGGCGACGTCGAGCTTGACGGTGTGGTCCCGAGCGGCGCTGGTGGCGAAGGTGCCGCGCGCCACGACCTTGGCGAACCGCTCGTCGGTGGCGACCTCCCAGTGCACCTCCACCTGGGGACCCTTGCCCGAGCCGGGCGTGCTGGTCGGGGTGGGCGTCACCCGGGTCCAGATGATCACCTTCTTCGGGCGCGGGTCGCCCGAGGCGACGCCGTGCTGGAAGTAGCGCTGGGCACCCGGCCTGGCGGCGGTCGCGGTGCCGCCCGCGGCGACCGTCACCAGCCCGGCGGCGGTGCTGGTGGCCAGGACGGTACGGCGGTCGACGGTCGGGTTCGTGCTGGAGGTCGTCACATCACCATCCAACGACACCGGGGGGCTCGGGTGATGCGCATCCAGGTAATGGATGCCCAGAGTTCACTTGCCGATGCGAGCTGGCGGGGCCGGCAGAGTGGCTCAGACGCGGCGGAGCACCGCGGTGACCACGCCGAGGATGGTCGCGTGGGTGCCGTCGATCGGGTCGAACGCCGGGTTGTGGGGGAGGAGCCAAACCTGGCTACCGGTGCGCTGGAACGTCTTGACCGTGGCCTCGCCGTCGATCATCGCCGCTACGATCTCGCCGTTGCTCGCGGTCTGCTCCTGTCGGATCACCACGTAGTCGCCGTCGCAGATGGCGGCCTCGATCATCGACTCGCCCGTGACCTGCAACAAGAACAGCTGACCGTCGCCGACCAGCTGGCGCGGCAGCGGGAAGACGTCCTCGAAGGTCTCCTCGGCCAGGATCGGGCCACCGGCTGCGATTCGCCCGAGCAGCGGCACGTTGGTCGGAGCCTGGGCGATGTCGCCGATGCCGGTCTCGTCGTACGAGGTCTCGTCAGCGCTCGACAGGGACCGCCGCGCCGCCATCACCTCCGGGAGGAACACCTCCAAGGCGCGGGGCCGATTGGGGTCACGCTTGATGTAGCCCTTCTCCTGCAGCACCTTGAGCTGGTGAGCGACGCTGGAGGTGCTGGTGAGGCCCACCGCGCCACCGATCTCGCGCATGCTCGGCGGGTAGCCGCGCAGCTCGATGCTCTCCTTGATGTGCGTCAGCACCCGTTGCTGGCGTGGCGTCAACCCGGTGGCGTCGGGAGGGCCGTCGGGAAGCTCGGCGACGGATCGTTTGCGGGAAGCCGGGGGGTGAGGGGTCGAGGCCATGGACCGAGAATGCCAGAAGACTGTCGTCGAGTTCAAACATGTGTTCGAACGGCGTGTCGCGTCCTCCTGATGCGAGACTGCGGCGCATGAGTGACATGAGACGACGGCAGGGCAGCTGTGTGGTGACCGGTGCGGCACGCGGGATCGGTCGCGGCATCGCCGAACGACTCGTGAGCGAGGGACATCAGGTCGTGATCACCGACCTGGACGCCGCCGCGGTCGTAGCGACTGCGGCCGAGATCGGGGCGGTCGTCGGGATCCAGCAGGACGTGCGTGACCCTGCTTCGCATCGCGAAGTGGCACAGGTGGCGCTCGGGCACGGGCCCCTGCGGGCTTGGTTCAACAACGCCGGCGTCGGCTGGGACGGCCCATTGAGCGACCTGGGGGACGAGCAGATCCGCGGGCTGGTCGAGATCAATCTGCTCGGTGTGCTCTGGGGCATGCGTGCCGCCCTGGCGTCGTTCGCGACCGGCAGGGATGGCGGCGGGGACATCGTCAACACAGCCTCGCTGTCGGGCCTCGGCCCGGTCCCTGGCCTCTCGGTGTACGCCGCCACCAAGGCTGCGGTCGTCTCCGCCACCATGTCGGTGGCGATCGAGGCCCCCCGGGGCGTGCGCGTCCATGCGATCCTCCCGGACGGGGTTGCCACGCCGATGGTGGACGCCATGGATCCCGGCGGACTCGCGAAGGCGCTGGTCTCCTCTGGCGGGCACCTGCTCAGTGTGGAGGAGATCGCCGAGGCTGCGGTGGGCTTGCTCGGGAGCCGACGGGTCCTGCGGACCGTGCCGCCGTGGCGCGGGGCCGTGATGCGCGGGTCGTCCTTGGCGCCGTCCTGGGCCGCGGGTGGGATGGCTTTGTTCGCGGTTCAAGGGCGCCGAGCGCTCAGGCGGTGAGCCCGAACCCTGATCCGGGCGGTCAGCAGGGGCGATCGAACAAATGTTCGCCCAGGGGTTGCATTCGTTCGAACACCTGATCTAGTCTCGCTCATGTGTTCGATCGAACGTCTGATCGGATGGCTCCCACCAATCGAAGGTCGGCGGCACTGTCGGTGCCGGCGACTAGAAAACGGAGCAAGCACCGATCGTCCTCTTCCCCAGGAGCTCCAGCATGAGCACTTTCGCCCAGAACCGCCCAGCAGCACTCGACCTCGGCTACGCCCCGGACTACCGGCTCACCCGCCGCGGGCGGCTGGTCGTGCTGTTCGCGGGCCTCGCGGTGCTGCTGGCGATCGGCGTTGCTTTCGCAGGCGTCTCCCTCGCCTCAGGGGAGCCGGCGCCGACCGAGACCATCGTGGTGGCACCGGGCGACACTCTGTGGGACATCTCTTCCGACCTCAGCGCCTCGGGTGATGTGCGCGAGACGATGCGTCACATCGAGCAGCTCAACTCCCTCGACACCGTCTCGCTGACCGTGGGTCAGCGGCTGCAGGTCCCGGTGGGATAGAGCACCACAGACATCGTCGGCCGCCTCGACCCCGGCTGACGATCATGAGGGCGGGGCCGTGGGAAGGCGTCCCCGCCCTCGCAGTTTTTGGCCAGTGATTGCATGCGAGCCCGGCGCTGCTTCAGCCGAGGTGTTGCTTGTGCTCCGACGGGGAGCTCTGGGTGATGCCGAGCTCGCGAGCGATCCTGGCGAGCAGGATCAGGCCGAGGAACAAGCAAGCTGCCGCACCCAGCGACGCCAGGGCCAGCAGCCACCAGGACGCCGCGTCGCCGTTGCGGGCGGCCCGACCGAAGTCGATCGCGGCGAAGACGAGGTAGCCCCAGGCGACGACGCATGCGGTGACGCCCAACGCCAGGACGAGCAGGATCGGGCGGAAGGAGCGCTTCCGACGCGCGCCGACGCGTTTGCCCTGGGCCACCGAACCATTCTCACCGATGCGGCGCCAAGCCGTCGACACGCCGCTCCGCGTGGCGGTTTCGGAGGGGCATCCTGGGGCTGACCTGCAGGTTCTCTACTGGTGTGATCTCGGTCTCAGCAAAGTCTCCACACCCTCTT
>JBAVCA010000485.1:0-7171 GCA_049586475.1 Nocardioides sp. | reverse complement strand
ACCGCCCTGCTCGCCGACGGCAACGTCGGCATCGGCGGGGACCCGGTCACCCTGCTCAGGCGGGTCCGCGAGCTGCTGGACCCCCGCGGCCGGATCGTCGTCGAGCTCGCGGCGCCGGGCGCCGGGCTGCACTCCACGTGGGCCGAGCTGCACTGCGGAGAGATCCGCAGCCGGCCCTTCCGTTGGTCGGTGGTCGGGACGGATGCCATCGAGGGAGTCGCCGCCGAGGCCGGGCTCGCACTGACCGAGTCGCACACCGACGGTCGCCGCTGGTGCGCCGTGCTCGAGGAGCCGACATGAGGATCCCGACCGAGGAGGACTTCACCTCGCGGCTGCGCAGTGCCGCCATCTCGTCGCGGGTCGGGCTGTGGCTCGGGATCTGCTTCGGGATCGCCTTCCTCACCGGGCTGATCTCGCACTACGCACAGGAGCCGGGCCAGCCGATCCCGTTCCCGACCAGCCCTTCGTGGGGCTACCGGGTCACCCAGGGACTGCACACGAGCACCGGGATCGCCGCGATCCCGCTGTTGCTGGTGAAGCTCTGGTCGGTCTTCCCGCGGCTCTTCGAGCGGCCGCCACTGGGCGACGCCCGCAGGCTCGCGGTGAACGCGGTCGAGCGGCTCTCCATCGGAGTCCTGGTGGCGGCCGCGATCTTCCAGCTCGCCAGCGGGCTGCTGAACGCGGCCCAGTGGTACCCGTGGGGCTTCTCGTTCCGGACCACGCACTACGCGGTCGCCTGGATCGCGATCGGCTCCCTCGTCCTGCACATCGCGGTCAAGCTCCCGGTGATCCGCAGTGCCCTTGGCGTGGACGTCGACAGCACCGTCAACGACCGGGCCTCCGCGACCGAGCCCGGGTCGCTCTCACGCCGCGGGCTGCTGCGCACCACCTGGGTGGCGGCCGGCGTCGCGGTGCTGGCGACGGCGGGTGGGACCGTCCCGTGGCTGCGCCGGGTCTCGGTGTTCGCGGTCCGATCGGGTGACGGCCCGGCCGGCATCCCGATCAACAAGTCCGCCAAGGCCGCCGACGTGGTCGCGGCTGCGACGAGTGCGGACTACCGGCTGACGATCGCCTACGCCGGCCGCGAGCTGGAGCTGACCCGCGCCGAGCTCGCCGCGTTGCCGCAGCGCACGTACACGCTGCCGATCGCCTGCGTGGAGGGCTGGAGCGCGAGCGCCGAGTGGACGGGAGTCCGGCTGCGTGACCTGCTCGACGCCGCCGGCATCCCGCGCGGCACCGACTTGCGGATCGTCTCCATGCAGAAGAGGTACGCCTTCGGGGTCACCGAGCTGCAGGGCAACTTCGCCGACGCCGACAAGACGCTCATCGCGCTCAAGCTCAACGGTGAGGACCTCTCCCTCGACCACGGTTGGCCGGCACGACTGATCGCGCCCAACCGGCCAGGCGTGCTCCAAACCAAGTGGTTGACGAGCGTGGAGGCCCTCTGATGACTGCGATCCGCAGCTCGCTCGGTGCGCTGGGCGTCCTCCTGGGGGTGTACGGCGCCTACCTGCTGCTCAGCCGCCAGGACCTCGAGCAGCTCATCAGCGCCGCGATCTGGCTTGGTGCGGGAGTCGCCGTCCATGACGGTCTGATCGCCCTCCTCGGCCTGGTGGTCGTCGCGATCGGGGCGCGCCTGCTCCCGGTGGTCGCGCGGCCCGCGGCGGCGGTTGGGCTGATCGTGCTCGGGTCGGTGACGATCCTGGCCATCCCCATGCTCGGACGATTCGGTGCCAAGGACGACAACCCCACGCTGCTCGACCGCAGCTACTGGCTCGGCTGGTCGGGCATCGTGGTCGCAGTGCTCGTGGTCGTCGCCGTGGCCACGGTGATGCGCGCCCGACGCCACGCCGATCCCGCTGCCGGTCGCGTGCCTACCGAGGCTCCTGGCGGATCGAGAGACGGCGAGGTCGACGCGAGCTGATGGGCCGCGTCCTGGTCGTGGACGACGACACCACCGTGCGTGAGGTGGTGGTCTCCTACCTGCGTGCAGCCGGTCACGACGTCGACGAGGTCGGCGACGGTCTGAGCGCGCTGGCCGCGATGCGTGCCCATCCGGCGGACCTGGTCGTGCTCGACCTGATGATGCCTGGCATCGACGGCCTCGAGGTGGGCCGCCGGCTCCGAGTGCTGGGCGATGTCCCGATCATCATGCTGACTGCCCTGGGCACCGAGCCGGACCGTGTCGCCGGGCTCCAGATCGGGGCCGACGACTACGTCACCAAGCCGTTCAGCCCCCGCGAGCTGGTGCTCCGGGTCGAGTCGATCCTGCGGCGTGCACCGGGCGGACCTCCTGGCCTGCCCGCCGTGGTCGAGGACGGCGACCTCGTGGTCGACCACCCTCGTCGTGAGGTCAGTCTGCGCGATGTGCCGCTGGCGTTGACCGCTCGTGAATTCGATCTGCTGCACTTCCTGGTCGCCCATCCTGGGGTGGCCTACTCGCGTGACGAGCTCCTGCAACAGGTCTGGGGCTGGTCGATCGGTGACCAGTCCACGGTCACCGTGCACGTGCGACGACTGCGCGAGAAGGTCGAGACGGATCCCACGACTCCCTGCCGCCTGCTGACGGTGTGGGGTGTCGGCTACCGCTGGGAGCCCCGACAGTTCGCGCCGGGGGAGGGCTGATGTACGGCGAGCTGCTGATCTACTCGGGTCTTGCCTCCTCGGGGGTGGGCGTCGTCGGCATGGGAGCCGGCTACCTCTTGCGACATCGCTCGATCCGGTGGCAGCTCAGCCTCGTCGCGGTCGTGGCCGTGCTGTCGGTGCTGGCCGGGGTGCTGGCCCTGGCCAATCGGATGCTGATCTCCGACCGCGACCTGAAGGCGATCGTCCTGGTGGTCGGAGTCTCCGCGCTGACCGCCGCGGTGGTCGCCGCACTGCTCGGTGCGGCATTGGTGCGATGGTCCCAAGCGCTGCAGGCCGGCGTGCGTAGTCTCGGTCGAGGAAGTACCTACGTGGCGCCGCTGCGGGGGCCGCGGGAGTTCCAGGCGCTGGCGACCGAGCTCGAGGCCACCCAGGCCCGGCTGGACGAGGCCCGCGAGCGAGGGCGTCGCCTCGAGGCGGCCCGGCGGGAGCTGGTCTCGTGGGTCTCCCACGACCTCCGCACACCTCTGGCGGGGATGCGCGCCATGACCGAGGCACTGGAGGACGGCATCGCGTCCGACCCGGCGCGTTACCGGCAACAGATCCGCGCTGACGTCGACCGGATGACCCGGATGGTCGACGACCTCTTCGAGCTGTCCCGGATCCATGCCGGGGTGCTCGAGCTGGCCCCCGAGCGGCTGCCGCTCGGCGACCTGGTGAGCGAGGCGCTGGCCAGTGCCGACCCGATCGCCCGGGCTCGCGGCGTACGGCTCGGTGGCACCGTCGAGGCGGGCGTCCTGGTGCACGCCGATCCCGGTGGGCTCTCGCGCGTCCTGGCGAACCTGCTCAGCAACGCGGTACGTCACACACCGTCCGGTGGGAGCGTGGAGATCCTGGGACGCTCGCTCTCCGAGAGCGTCGAGGTGACGGTGACCGACGGGTGTGACGGGATCGAGGAGAAAGACCTGGAGCGGGTCTTCGACCTGGCCTGGACCGGCACGTCGGCGCGTACCCCGGGCATCCCGAGCAGCGCGGACGCACCCGGTGCGGGGACCCACGGCAGTCAGGCTGGGCTCGGCCTGGCCATCGTCAAGGGCATTGTCGAGGCGCACGGCGGCGAGGTCAGCGTGGCCAACGTCGGCGGTGGTGGTGCAGGCTGTCGCTTCGTCGTGCTCCTGCCGCAGCCGGACCGCCTCGGTCCCTCCTAGTCGAGTCCTGCACCGTGCACGGGTCGCCTGCATCACACGTCGCGGCTCGCCCGCGTGTCGAGACGGGTCGAACAGGTGTTCGGGTTACGTTGTGTCCACAGGTACGACGCGGGGCGAGGTTCTCCACAGCTGATGACAGCGCTGATCAGGCAATGTCGGTGGCTCGCTCTAGCGTCGCCGATGTACCTGGCACCCGATGACTAGCAAAGGAACCATCATGGCTGGAGACCGCGACAAGGCCCTGGACGCCGCCCTTCTCAACATCGAGAAGCAGTTCGGCAAGGGCTCGGTGATGCGCCTGGGCGACGAGACCCGCGCCCCCCTCGAGATCATCCCGACAGGCTCGATCGCCCTCGACGTCGCGCTCGGCCTCGGTGGCCTTCCGCGCGGTCGGGTGGTGGAGATCTACGGGCCGGAGTCCTCCGGCAAGACGACAGTGGCTCTCCACGCGGTCGCCAACGCGCAGGCGCGGGGCGGCATCGTCGCCTTCATCGACGCCGAGCACGCTCTTGACCCCGACTACGCCAAGGCGCTCGGTGTCGACACCGACGCCCTGCTGGTCTCGCAGCCGGACTCGGGCGAGCAGGCCCTCGAGATCGCCGACATGCTCGTCCGCTCCGGTGCGCTCGACCTGATCGTCATCGACTCGGTCGCCGCCCTGGTGCCGCGCGCCGAGATCGAGGGCGAGATGGGTGACAGCCACGTCGGTCTCCAGGCCCGTCTGATGAGCCAGGCGCTGCGCAAGATGACCGGTGCCCTCAACAACTCCAACACCACGATGATCTTCATCAACCAGCTGCGCGAGAAGATCGGCGTCATGTTCGGCTCGCCCGAGACCACCACCGGTGGTCGGGCGCTGAAGTTCTACTCCTCGGTGCGTCTCGACGTCCGGCGGATCGAGACCCTCAAGGACGGCACCGACATGGTCGGTAACCGGACCCGGGTCAAGGTCGTCAAGAACAAGGTGGCCCCGCCGTTCAAGCAGGCCGAGTTCGACATCATGTATGGCAAGGGCATCAGCCGTGAGGGCGGCCTGATCGACGTCGGTGTCGAGGCAGGTCTGGTCCGCAAGGCCGGCGCTTGGTACACCTACGAGGGCGACCAGCTCGGTCAGGGCAAGGAGAACGCCCGCACCTTCTTGAAGGACAACCCCGACCTGGCCAACGAGCTGGAGAAGAAGATTCTCGAGACACTCGGTGTCATCCCGGCGGAGACGGCCCCTGATGATCTGTCCGAGCTCTCCGACAAGCCCATCGGGATCGATGACTTCTGAGCCTGCCTGGCGCGGCGACGTTCGCGTCGGCGTGGACGCCTGGACGCGCGGTGCCGCGGCACCCGTCAGACCGACGGCGGCCGATCCGGTACCGCCGGATCCGGTCGCAGCCGGGCCAGAGGCAGACCCGGAGGCGGTGGCACGCAAGATCCTGCTCGATGCGCTCACCGGGCAGGCGCGCAGCCGCAAGGAGCTCAGCGACAAGCTCGCCAAGAAGCTCGTCCCCTCGGAGATCGCCGAGCGGCTGCTCGATCGGTTCGAGGAGGTCGGTCTGGTCGACGACGCGGCCTTCGCCCGGTTGTGGGTCTCGCATCGTCAGCCGGGCAAGGGCTTGGCCCGGCGGGCCCTGGCCCAGGAGCTGCGGCGCAAGGGCGTCGACGACGAGGTGGCCCGCGAAGTCCTCGACGAGGTCGACCCTGCCGATGAGGAGCAAGCTGCTCGCAGGCTCGTCCGCAAAAAGCTACGCACGCTCACCCGGGTCGACGACCTGGTCGCGACCCGGCGCTTGGTGAGTCTGCTGGCTCGCAAGGGCTACAGCTCAGGGATGGCTTACTCGATCGTGCGCGACGAGCTCGCGGTGGCTGAGCGCCAGGTGGCCGAGGAGCCCGAGTCACTAGGCTGAGCAGATGACCTCGATCAGTGATGTCCTGCGTCTGCCACCAGGGCGGGTCGACCTGCGCGCTCAGGAGACCGACTGCGCTCCGGGCTTCGAAGGGGGCAAGAGCCAGGGCAAGAAGGCACTGCTCGCCCTGGGCGATGAGCTAGCGGACCTCCAGGAGCGTCTCTTCGCGGAGGGTCGCACCGGTGGAACGCGCAGCGTCCTGCTCGTTCTCCAGGGCATGGACACCTCCGGCAAGGGCGGCACCCTGCGTCACACCGTTGGCCTGATCGATCCGCAAGGCATCCGGATCACCTCCTTCAAGGCTCCGACCGAGGAGGAGCTGCGTCACGACTTCCTGTGGCGCATCGAGCGCGCATTGCCGGAGCCGGGCTACGTCGGCGTCTTCGACCGCTCCCACTACGAGGATGTCCTGATCGCCAAGGTCCGCGAGCTCGCCGACCAGGACGAGATCGAGCGACGCTACGAGGCGATCAACGCTTTCGAGGCCGGCCTGGTCGCCGCCGGCACGGTGGTCGTCAAGTGCATGCTGCACATCTCGCCGGCCGAGCAGGCCGAGCGCCTCGCAGCGCGGCTCGAGGACCCTACGAAGTACTGGAAGTACAACCCCGGTGACCTCGACGAGCGGCTGCTGTGGGGCGACTACCGCTCGGCGTACGAGCTGGCTCTCGAGCGCACCAACACCGAGATCGCTCCGTGGTACGTCATCCCGGCGGACAAGAAGTGGTATCGCAACCTCGCCGTCGGCTCGTTGTTGCTCGACACGCTGCGTGCGCTGGCTCCGCAGTGGCCCGCGCCGGAGTTCGACATCGACGAGCAGCGTGCGCGTCTGGCCGACGAGTCCCCGGTGAGCTGATGGACTCCCTCGACTCCGTCGCGGTCACTCGCTACGTCACCCCGCTGCGCGAGGGCGGCAGCCTGCCCGGGCTCGTGGAGGGTGAGGACCTCGGCACCTACGTGTGCAAGTTCCGCGGTGCCGGCCAGGGCCCCAGGGTGCTGGCAGCTGAGATCGTGGTCGGTGAGCTCGCGCGTCGGATCGGGCTGCGCACCCCCCGACAGGTCGTGCTCGACCTGAGCCCTGAGATCGCCCGCTACGAAGCCGATCAGGAGGTCCAGGACCTGCTCACCGCGAGCGTCGGTCGCAATCTCGGTAGCGACTTCCTTCCCGGGTCGTTCGGGTACGACGGCAATCGGGGGGCCGATGTCGAGACTGCCTCCACCGTGGTGTGGCTCGACGCCTTCTGTGCCAACGTGGATCGTTCGTGGCGCAATCCCAACCTGCTCTGGTGGGGGGACGGTCTCTGGGTGATCGACCACGGCGCCGCGCTCTACTTCCACCATGCTTGGACGGGTGGCCTGGGTGACCCCCGACGCTTCGCCGAGCAACCGTGGGACATCTCCGACCACGTGCTGGCCGAGCACGCCACCGACGTGGCCGGAGCCGACGAGCGACTGCGCACCGAGGTCACCCCCGACCTGCTCGTCGAG
>JBAVCA010000484.1:0-7555 GCA_049586475.1 Nocardioides sp. | reverse complement strand
CCATCACCGCGTTGATGGGCGACTTGGCCTCGGGCGGCATGCTCGGCGGCGCACCGGAGGGCACCGGGGTGGAGCTCCTGACCGGTTCGATGAACCGGAGCCAGCGAGCAGCACCCCTCTCGCGCCTCGCCAGCGGGGAGTCGGGGATCGCCATCGGCACCCATGCGCTGCTCGAGGACAAGGTCCAGTTCGTCGACCTCGGCCTGGTGGTGGTCGACGAGCAGCACCGCTTCGGGGTCGAGCAGCGGGCAGCGTTGACCGACAAGGCCGCCGGCAGCCCACCGCACGTGCTCGTGATGACTGCAACCCCGATCCCTCGCACGGTGGCGATGACGGTCTTCGGTGATCTCGAGATCTCCACCCTCACCGAGCTACCCGCCGGACGGGCCGCGATCTCGACCGCCGTGGTCAACCTGCTCGATCACCCGGGATGGATCACCCGGGTCTGGGAGCGGGTACGCGAGGAGGTCGCCCGAGGCCACCAGGCCTACGTCGTGTGTCCTCGGATCTCCGGCGACGAGCTCGAGCAGGGTCAGGTCGACCAGCTCGACCTGGACGAGGACGGTGACCCGATCGCACCCGGCGAACGCACGGCTGCTGCGCCGTCGCTGGCCGCCGTCGAGGACGGCGTTGTCGCCCTGGCCGAGGGCCCTCTGGCGGGGCTGCGACTGGCGGCCCTGCACGGACGGCTCCCTGCAGACGAGAAGGACGCGACCATGCGTGCCTTCGCAGCGGGCGAGATCGACGTCCTCGTGTCGACGACGGTCATCGAGGTCGGCGTCGACGTCGCCAACGCCACGATCACGGTTCTCCTCGATGCCGACCGTTTCGGGGTCTCCCAGCTCCACCAGCTGCGGGGCCGGGTGGGGCGGGGTGGCCTGCCCGGTCAGTGCCTCCTGGTCTCAGCGGTCGACATCGAGTCCCCGGCCCGTGACCGCCTCGACGCCGTCGCTCGCACCACCGACGGCTTCGAGCTGAGCCGGGTCGACCTGGCCCAGCGACGCGAGGGTGACGTGCTCGGGCGCTCACAGTCGGGTCGGCGCTCGGGTCTGCGCCACCTCGAGGTGCTTCGCGACGAGACCACCATCCTCGAGGCCCGAGCCGCGGCTCAGGCGCTCCTCGACTCAGACCCCGACCTCGCGGCCACCCCTCTGCTGGCCGCGGCCGTCACCGAGCTCGAGGCCTCCAGCCGCGGCGACTTCATCGAGAAGTCATGACACGCATCATCGGCGGTAGTGCCGGCGGCCGTCGGCTGCAGACACCGAGCGGAGACGCCACCCGCCCCACGACCGACCGCGTGAGAGAAGCGCTGTTCAGCTCGATCGAGGCCTGGGTGGGGTCGTGGCAGGGGGTGCGCTTCCTGGACCTGTACGCCGGCAGCGGGGCAGTCGGCCTCGAGGCAGTCTCGCGCGGTGCCAAGGCCATCACCCTGGTCGAGGCGGACCGGCGTACCGCGACCCTGATCAGCGCCAACGCGCGAACGCTGGGTTTTTCGGCCGACGTGCGAGCCGCCACCGTACGGGTCACGCTCGCCACCCCGCCGGCCGAGCCGTACGACATCGTCTTCAGCGACCCGCCCTACCCGCTCTCGGAGGAGGAGCTCTCCGAGGACCTCGAGCAGCTGCAACGGTGGTTGAGCCCCGACGCGCTCGTGATCGTCGAGCGGTCGCGGCGCAGTCCGGAACCCTCCTGGCCAGCGCGGATCCGCGGGAGGCGGGCGAAACGCTACGGCGAGACGACGCTTTGGTACGGTCACGCCGAACCACCATCAGCTCCACCCACAGGACCATGTGCCGGTCCGTCCGATGGCCCAGCTAGTGGGCCACCCGTTGACCCACCACGTGGCTCAGCGGGCGACCTCGAGGAGACACCATGACCCGAGCGGTCTGTCCCGGGTCGTTCGACCCGGTGACCCACGGACACCTCGACATCATCGCCCGGGCTGCCCAGCTCTTCGACGAGGTCATCGTGGCGGTGGGCGTCAACCAGTCCAAGAACCGCATGTTCGGCCCGGAGGAGCGCCTGGAGATGCTCGAGCAGGCCTGTTCCGGCTTGGCCAACGTACGTATCGCCGGCTTCACCGGTCTGGTCACCACCTTCTGCACCGAGCACGACGCGCAGGCGATCGTGAAGGGCCTGCGCGCGGCCACCGACTTCGACTACGAGATGCCGATGGCGCAGATGAACGCCGCCCTCACCGACGTCCAGACCGTCTTCCTGCCCACCGCGACCGGCACCTCCTTCGTCTCCTCGAGCCTGGTCAAGGAGGTCGCCGCCTTCGGAGGTGACGTCTCCGGGTTCGTGCCGGCCTTCGTGCTGGAGCGGCTGGCCTCTCGGCTGGCTGAGCGCTGACCGTTCCGGGCCGCTGCACCCAGCCGGTCACCGCGAAGCGAATTGGGTTAGCAGTGACTCGGGCAGTAGTCTTCTCGCTGATCTGTTTGTGCCCGGAACCGGAAGTGAACTCCTGACCAGCTTGGACCCCAAAGCGCCGCTCGTGCTCGATACTCGCGAGCTCGGCCGTCGCGCGGGGTCCCAACGTGAGGTGTCGCGGACGGTGCCGGCTCCGACAGGTCTGGGCATCGAAGTCCTCTATGTCGCTGAAGGTGCGCCGGTCGAGCTCGACCTGCGTCTCGAAGCGGTGATGGAGGGGGTGCTGGTCACCGGGACGGCTACCGCCGACCTCGAGGGCGAGTGCGTGCGGTGCCTGGACCCGATCGTCGACCAGCTCGACGTGAGGTTCCAGGAGCTGTACGTCTACGACGACTCACGAGACTCCCACGACCAGCCTTCCGACGAGGAGGACGACGGGGTCAGCATGCTGGAGGACGACCTGCTCGACCTCGAGCCCCTGCTGCGGGATGCGGTAGTGCTCGCACTTCCGTTCCAGCCGCTGTGTGAGGATGACTGTCCGGGGTTGTGCACCGAGTGTGGTGCGCAGCTGCGAGATGATCCAGATCACACGCACGACGCCCCGATCGACCCGCGTTGGGCAGCGCTCGGATCGCTCGAGCAGGATCTCAAGACAAGTCTCGAAGCCGGAGACGAGTAGGGACCAGCCTGCTCAGCAGCACCGGCCACGAGCAGGACGAGCCAGCACCGCCCAGCACCATCCAAGACATGTTCCAACCCCGACCCGGCCGGACAAACGACTGGGTCACCTGATGAGGAGATAAGACTGTGGCTGTTCCGAAGCGGAAGATGTCGCGCAGCAACACCCGGCACCGTCGATCGGCCTGGAAGGCCGTGGTGCCGACCTTGGCCACCTGCGCGAACCCCGCCTGCGGCGCCAAGCACCTCCCGCACCGCGCGTGTGGCGAGTGTGGGCAGTACGGCGCTCGCGCCGACCGCCGCCAGGTGCTCTGAGCCAGGACCAACGGCAGGTTCACGGCATCACCAACTACGCCGAGCTGCGCAGGGCGCTCGGGGATCCGGTCCTGGACCCCGAGCTGCTCGAGCGCGCCCTGACGCACCGTTCGTTCGCCTACGAGAACGGCGGGTTGCCGACCAACGAGCGCCTGGAGTTCCTCGGTGACTCCGTGCTGGGCCTCGTGGTCACCGAGACGATCTACCTGATGCACCCCGAGCTGCCCGAGGGGCGGCTGGCCAAGCTCCGCGCAGCCGTCGTGAACGCCCGGGCGCTGGCCGGGGTGGCTCTCACCATCGGTCTGGGCGACTACGTGAAGCTCGGGCGCGGCGAAGAGATCACCGGTGGCCGGGCCAAGGCCTCGATCCTGTCCGACACCGTCGAGGCGGTGATCGGCGCCGTTCACCTCAGCGGCGGTATCGAGACCTCCGCCGACGTCGTGCACCTCCTCTTTGACCCCCTCATCGAAGAGGCCTCTGACATGGGGGCGGGTCTCGACTGGAAGACCTCGCTGCAGGAGCTCTCGGCCCAGCACAGCATCGGCGTACCGGAATACCTCATCACCGATGAGGGGCCTGACCACCTCAAGACCTTCCATGCCCAGGTCCAGGTCGGGGAGCACCGCTACGGCAACGGCGTCGGATCCTCGAAGAAGGAAGCCGAGCAGTCGGCCGCCGAGACCGCCTACGGTGAGATCCTCGCGGCCATCGGCCCCGCCGCCTCCAGCTCGGCTGAGTAGCACCCTCCCCGGATGCCTGAGCTGCCCGAGGTCGAGACGGTCCGCGCCGGCCTCGAGAGACACGTCCTGGGGGCGCAGGTCACGCGCGTCGAGGTGCTCCATCCCCGTCCGGTGCGACGGGACATCGGCGGGCCAGAAGGCTTCGCCGCTGCGCTGCACGGTCGCCGCATCGTGGCCGCCCGGCGCCGGGGGAAGTACCTCTGGCTGCCGCTGGACGACGGTGCGGCCTTGTTGGCGCACCTCGGAATGAGCGGCCAGCTGCTCGTCCAGCCCCGCGAGGCGTTGGCCGAGCGGCACCTTCGGGTACGACTCACGCTCGACGGCGCCGAAGGAGGGCGAGAGCTCCGATTCGTCGACCAGCGCATGTTCGGGGGGTTGTCGGTGTCCCCGGGAGGTGCTGACCTGCCTGCCGAGATCGCCCACATCGCCAGAGATCCGCTCGATCCCGCCTTCGAGGATGACGATTTCGTCGCGCGGGTACGGCAGCGCCGCTCGGGCATCAAGCGGTTGCTGCTGGACCAGGGCCTCATCTCGGGTGTCGGCAACATCTACGCCGACGAGGCCCTGTGGCGCGCCGAGCTCCACGGGGAGCGCGCGGGTGAGCGGCTGACCAAGCCGCAAGTGCGCCGTCTGCTCGACCATGCCCGGGAGGTGATGACCGACGCTCTGGTGCAGGGTGGCACCTCGTTCGACGCCCTCTACGTCAACGTGAACGGGGAGTCCGGGTACTTCGACCGGTCGTTGAACGCCTACGGACGTCAGGATGAGCCGTGTCGCCGGTGCGGTACCCCGATCAAGCGGGTCGCGTTCATGAATCGCTCCTCCTACTACTGCCCGAGGTGCCAACCGGCGCCGAGAGCGAGCCGACGGCGGGCGCTGACCAGCGTGGCAATGCCAGATTGACCCGATCCGGGTCTGGTGAGACGCTGGTAGACGGTCCCGCTCGGGGCGCCAGATCCTCACACCCGCACTCACGGAAGGCCGCGTCATGGCCAAGGCGTTGATGGGCCACCTGCACAGCTACCCGAGAGACCCTCGGGTCGTTGCGGACAACGCGCGGTTGCGGCAGCGGGTCGCGGAGCTCGAGTCCCTCGTGGTGCAGCTCTCCGAGGAGAACGACCGCATCGTCGCGGAGCTGCTCGACTCCGCACCACGTCAGGAAATGCAGCCGGCCTGATCAGCCGCAGCTCGACCGAGGCTGCAGCAGAAAGACCATGGCGAGGCGTGACTTCGCTGGCTCCGGCCCGTTGAGTGCTCGTGCGCCGACTACTCCCCGTCCTGCTGACCGCTCTGCTCACCGCCGGAATCGGGGCGTCCGTGCTCCCTGCGGCCCCGGCCTCGGCCCATGGTGACCGTGACCGGATCCGCCAGCTGGCCGTCACCCGCGACTCCACCGACATGTCGCTGCAGAGCAGCAACATCGCCCAGCTCGGGGTCAACCCGAGCCAGGTCGGGATCTCGGGTTGTTTCATGCACTCAGCCCCGCTGTTCGTCACCAGCGGCCTGGACTCGGTCCGGGTCTTCAACGTCGCCGACCCCGCGCAGCCGCGTCTGGTGGGGGTCCTGGCGAACGTGCTCTTCGAGAATGAGGCGATGAACTGCGGGGAGCGTCGCACCAAGAGCGGCGTACGTCGCTTCGTCCTGCTGGGTGTCGACCTGGTGCAGGCATCGAGCGACGACATCCAGCACTCCAACGTCGGTGGCGGCGAGCTGATCGTGGTCGACGTGACCAACGCCAGCAGCCCCCGGATCCTCTCGCGCACCGAGGGCTCCACCAGCACCCACACGGTGGCGTGCGTGGACGTCCGCGACTGCACGTATGCCTATTCGGCCGGCAACAACGAGTCCGACCCGCACTTCTCGGTCTTCAACCTGCGCGACCTCAGCGCTCCGCACGAGGTCGACAGCAGCAAGACGCAGAAGGGGCTGCAGCCCTTCTTCTCTCCGACAGCGGGGCACAAGTGGAACTTCGACGCGGCTGGTCTCGGCACTCACACCGGCTGGGGCGGCGCCTCGATGTGGGACGTCGCCGAGCCGGCCCGACCACGACTCATCACCACGACCGGGGCTGCCGGACGCGGAGAGGACCCGGACTTCAAGGGTTACAACGACTTCATCCTGCACAACTCCGTGCACCCCAACGCGAAGCGCTTCAAAGCGAACCGCAAGCCATCGCTGAAGAACGGGAACGTCCTCCTCATCACCGAGGAGGACTATGAGCAGACCGACTGCAGCCGCGCGGGTTCCTTCCAGACGTGGTGGATCAAGCGCCTCGACGGGACCGAGGACGCCATCGTCCCGCTGGACAAGGTCGAGCTCTCCGACCTCGGTTCGTTTCCCACGCCTCAGGGTGCGTTCTGCTCCTCGCACTGGTTCGACTACCGACCCGGCGGTCTGGTCGCGGCTGGCTTCTACGGTGGTGGGACCCAGGTCCTCGACGTCCGCGACCCCCGCAACATCACGACCTACGCCCACTCGGTGTGGGGTCTCTCCGAGGTGTGGGACGCGATGTGGGTGCCCGTCTACAAGAACGGCTCGATGAGCAACGCACGCACCAACGTCGTCTACTCGATCGACCTGGTCCGCGGGCTCGACGTGTACGCCGTGGACGTGCCGGGCGACCAACGCGGCGCGCTCCCCCCGGCCTCGGCTGCGGACCCGACGCCGCGGGAGCAGCTGGTCTCGGGCGTCCTGCCGATGGGGCTCGTGGGTGGTGCCGTGCTGCTGGCCCTGGCACTGGCTGTCGTCCGCCGTCGCCGGATGATGGTGCCCGGGGTCTCGACACGCCTCGCCTAGCGATCCGGCCCTCGTGGTCCCGCCTTCGCAGGCTCGGCGGTCCTACTCGTGCTGATCTGGCGCCAGCTGAGCCACATCGCGCACGCCGACGCAGCCCCGCTGCCGACGTGAGGAGCGTCATCGGGCGTGCGACTGACAACTCTCAGAGAGATCGTCGACAATGGGGGCATGTTCCACCGTCATCCGCTCCTCAGCCTGACCACGTTCGCCTACCTGGGCTTCGTGGGTTGGGTGACCCTGACCCCATCCTCCATCGCCCCGACCGGTTCCGTGTTCATCGCGCGGGTGCTGGCACGGCTGCAGGGGTATGAGGAGTTCTCGTGGTTGACCTACAACCGGGCGGAGTTCATCGCCAACATCGCGCTGTTCGTCCCCGTCGGACTGTTCCTCCTCCTCCTGGTCGGCAGTCGGTTCTGGTGGGTGGCGGGACTCGGGGCGTTCGTGATGACGGCGGCGATCGAGACCGTGCAGCGATCCATCCCCGGGAGATACAGCGACGAGCGTGACATCGTGGCCAACACAGCGGGAGCACTGCTCGGGATCCTGGTCGGCCTGGTGCTGACCTTCCCCGAGTCGTTGCGCCGGGCCGCTGCTCGTCGCGCCGAGCAGCGCGCTCGCACCGGGTCGCCAGCGCGCACCTGAGCGCTGCGACCACC
>JBAVCA010000483.1:0-7939 GCA_049586475.1 Nocardioides sp. | reverse complement strand
GGTACTGGCCGCCCAGGACGCCGGCATCGCCGCCGTCCGGCCGGGGGCGCGGTTCGCCGAGCCGCACCAGGCCGCGATGAGCGTGCTGGCTCACGGGCTCGAGGGCATGGGGCTGCTCCCGGTCTCTGCTCAGGAGGCGCTCGACCCCGACTCACGGGTCTACGCCCGGTGGACGCTGCACGGCACCAGCCACATGCTGGGGCTCGACGTGCACGACTGCGGCCAGGCAGCTCCCGAGTCCTACGCCAAGGGCACCTTGGCCGAGGGCATGGTCCTCACGGTCGAGCCGGGGCTCTACTTCCAAGCCGACGACCTGCTCGTGCCCGAGGAGCTGCGCGGGACCGGCATCCGGATCGAGGACGACCTCGTCGTCACCGCGGAGGGACACCACAACCTCTCCGCTGCGCTGCCGCGCACTGCGGATGCCGTCGAGCAGTGGATGGATCAACGCCGTTGAACCATCTCCGGGCGTAGGCTTCGGCGGATGACCCTCACTTCCTTCCGCCGCGCCATCGCCGCGGCCGCCGTCGTGTCCCTGTCCGTCTCCTTGAGCGCCTGCGGCAGTGATGAGGAGCCCAGCGAGGACCAGACACCGGTCGCCAGCTCAGACCCGACGTCGAGCGACGAGACCGACGCGATCGTCCTCGACGAGGACCAGATGACCCCGGCCCTGCTCACCCTCGACGACCTGCCGGCCGGCTTCGCTGTCGATCCCGACGACAGTGACGACTCCGAGGGGGGCTTCGAGGGCAGCTGCCTCGAGGACGTCAGCAATCTCACCGACCAGCCCGAGTTCGACGCCGACGAGGAGGTCGAGGCTTCCTACATCCTCGAGGGCGATGCTGGACAGAGCTCGGTGCAGTCGCAGGTGCAGTCCTACGCCGACGCCCAGCAGATCACCAGCGCGATCAGCATGTTCTCCGAGGCGGTTGGTGCCTGCGAGAGCGCGCAAGGTACGGACGCGGACGGCTTCACCTACGATCTTGAGGTCCGCTTGGACCAGACCGCCTCCCTCGAGGGCGTCGACGAGCAGACTCAGGTGTCGATCACGGGCACGCTGAGCACCGATGGCCTCGAGCTGCCGGTCGACATCGGCTTCGACGTCGCCCGGGCCGGCAACAACTTGGTCATCATCTCGACCCTCGACGTGGGAGAGGCCGGCGAAGGCATCGTGGCGCAGACCGACGCTCTCGCTCAGGTCTCGGTGGACCGGCTCGCCGAGATCAACGGCTGAGCCCCGGGCCTTCGGGCGTGTGCCCTGGTTGCGGTCTCAGCCGGTGCCACCCGCCCGGAAAGCCAGCCAGGCGTCGCTCATCCGGTCAGCCTGGCCCGGTGTGAACATGTCCATGCAGTCGTCGACGCTGTAGTCCATGAAGTTGTGGATCGGGTCGAGACCAGGCGTTGCGCAGGTGTCGGCCCCCTCGGGGCAGCCGAACTGAGGCATGGCCTCACGGGGCGTGTCTGCCACCCCGTCGCCGGAGGCCGAGCACCCGCCCGCAAAGGTGTGCTCCAGCATCAGCCAATGACCGACCTCGTGGGTGAGGGTGTCGCCCTCGTTGTAGGGGTCGACGTTGCCACCAGGCATTGACTCGTCGAGCAGCACCACGCCGTCGATGTAGTCGCGGCCGTTGTTGTAGCCCTTGGGGAAGTACGCCCAGCCCAGGAGGTTGTCGCCGATATCGGCGACGTAGACGTTGAGCGTCTCCGAGTCTCCCGCGTGGAGCGCCGCCTTCATCTCCTTCTCGGTCTTCCCGGGACTGACGTGCGCCCACTCGGCGTTCGCGGTCCAGGTGACGCGGTCGAGCGCGAATCGGAACGCCGTGGTGGCGGCCTCGGGCGCCGTAACACCTCCGAAGGCGTCGTTGAGCACCTGCATTTGGTCCTGGATCATCGTCGTCGTGCGTGCTCGCTGATTTTCCGTGGGCGTGGTCTCAGTGACGACATGGAAGACGGTCTCGATCGTGACCGAGCCGTTCGGCAGGGTCGGGCGGTCCTTGATGACGCCGTACTTGTGGGCGTCCTGCTTGGCGTAGAGCGCGGGCTCGGCGACCTGGGCGCCGCGCCGGACCCGTGCCTGATCGGGTGCGTCCACGCAGGCCTGGACGCCGGGCGAGGCGAAGGAGCGGACGTTCGCTGGCGCTGCGCCGGTCAGTAGTGTGACGGCTAGTGCGGACGTAGCGACGGCTGCGAGAGTTCGGTATGGGCGCATCTGACTTTCCTCCGAGAGTTGGGTCGAGCGTCAAGGTACGTGACGGCGGCGTGCGATCCAACCTAGACCCGGTGGTGCAGCGAACGGAAAGATCTGCGCAGTAGAGCAGTCAGGGTGGACCCGAGGACGGGTTCCCCGAGTCCAGGGCTACGTCGCATCGCAGCCACGGGGTTCCGGACTCGGAGGGCTCTGAGGCTAGGCTTGCCCCGGCTCGAAAATTCGTGGGCACGGACCGAGATTGGCCCGACGCTCTCCCTGCGCGTTTCCGACCCGCGCCCCCGTAGCTCAGCTGGATAGAGCAGCGGCCTTCTAATCCGCCGGTCGCACGTTCGAATCGTGCCGGGGGCACCCTCGACGTCACTCCCGTGCCCTGGCCAGCGTGCGCAGCGCGATCCGGGCCATCGCGGCCTCACCGCGCGCATTGGGGTGCACGATCACCGGGTTGGTGCCGAGCAGCACCGGCTCGACCCAGCGCCGGCCGATCCCCTGGCATGCGTCGTGTCCACGCGATGCCTTGGGCACGTCGACGTAGACGCTGTCCGTGGCCCTCGCCGCGCGCCGTACGACGTTGTTGAGCACACGTTGGAGGTTGAACAGATAGGACACGTCGCCGGTTGCCACCGGCATCTGCGGGTAGCACCCCACAGTGGGAGGCATGATCCACGGATAGCCGAGGATCGCGACCTCAGCGCGTGGAGCCCTGCGATGCACCGCACGCAGCGCCTGCTTCAGCGAGGGGAGCGTCGTGCTCCGGATCGTCTCGACGAACGCCTTGCCGTACCGGTCCTTGCACGGGCTTCCCATTCCTGCAGTCGAGACGCCCGCCGCCCCGCACTGCGCGATGGAGTTGATGAAGACCCCACTGTCGTTGCCGCCGATGGTCATCGTGACCAGGTCGGTGCTGCGGCTCACCGCGTCGAGCTGCGGTGCGATGCCCTGGCCCTGCGACTCCTGGACGTCACCGGTGTCGGCGGCGCCGCACGACACGTCGGTGAGACGGGCGCCCAGCCGGTCGGCGAGAAGGTGGGGATAGTTGCGCGTGGAGCGGAGGCACTGCGGCGGGGCCGTGGTGTCCAGCGGCAGGACTCCGGTAGCGGCGCTGTAGGAGTCGCCGAGCGCGACATAGCGCAGCGCCGTGCTCCGCTCCTGCTCGATCGGGGCCGCCTGGGACGGCAGGACCGAGGTCGCGGCCAGCAGGGTGCCGGCGGCCAGGCCGAGGGAGAGGGCTGTACGACGGACGCTCATTCGTGGAGCGTAGCCAGCGCCACCCAAGCGGCGAGCGACAGGATCAACGGCCGGGCGGCGCTTGAAGTACCCGGATGGTGTCGGACTCGAAGCCGTGGTTGATCCCCCAGATGACCGCCTGCGAGCGACGGGTGACGCCGATCTTGCGGTAGGCGCCGCGGATGTAGGTCTTGACCGAGTTGATCGACAGGTAGGTCGTCCTCGCGATCTCGTCGTTGGACAGGCCCTGAGTGATCAGCGCGATCACCTCGCCCTCCCGCCCCGACAGCCCGTGTGCGAGGCCGGGCCACATCCCCGCGACCGGGCCGCTTGGCTCCTCAGGCGCGTCCTGCCCTGCCCGCGCGGGCCGGACGACTTCGCCGCGCCAGGCCGCCTCGAGTCCGTCGACCATCTCCTCGGCAGCGAGCTCCTTGGAGAGGTAGCCCGCGGCACCGCGAGCCAACGCCCGGTCGACGAGGTCGTCGTCGAGGTTCCAGCTGAAGATGACGACCTTGGCGCGGCCCCCGTTGACCAGCATCTCGAGATCGACGCCGTCGCCCTGCACCTGACCGAAGGTGTCGTAGAGGATCAGCTCGACGTCGCTGAGGACCGGGAGCTGAGCGTCGAGCTCCACCACCCGGACCCGCTCATCGAACGGCGCGAGAGCCGCGGCCACCCCCGCGACGACGATCTCGTAGTCATTGACGATCGCCACGGTGAGAGGCACAGGAGGGGTAGCCATGTGCGCGATCATATTTCACCCGAGCGGAGGATGTCGGGCGCGCCCGGCGATTCCTAGGCTGCGCTGGTGGCAATGCTCAGCTCGCCCGGCCCGGATGGTGAGCCGACGGGATCGCCGGTGGAGGTCTGGCAACGCCACCCGTGCTACGGCACATCGCCGGTCCTGACCCTGACCAACCGTGGTCAGCCGTGCTCGCGACTGGTGGTTGTCGCAGCCCACCCGGACGACGAGAGCCTGGGTGCCGGTGGCCTGATCGCCACTGCGGCAGCAGCGGCGCTGCCGATCTACGTCGTGCTCCTCACCGCGGGGGAAGCCTCTCCCTACGCCTCACCCAACGAGTCGCGGCATGCGCTGGCGACTCTGCGACTCGCCGAGATGGAGAACGCCCTGGCCAGGTTGTCCTCTGAGAGCTTCCTGGCGTTCCTGGGAGCGCCGGACGGAGCCGTGACCGGCGCCGAGCAGCAGGTCGCCCACAGCCTCACCGAGCTGCTCGGCGACGGACGCCGCACCCTGCTGGCAGCTCCGTGGCGACACGACGGTCACCCGGACCACAACGCCGCCGGGCGCGCGGCCGCGGTGGCCGCAGAGTCCAGCGGAGCGCGACTGATCGAGTACCCGTTGCTCGCGTGGACCCATCGAGACCCAGACGACCTGCCGTGGGACCAGATGACCGGCTTACCGCTAAATGGACAGGTCCGGGTACTCAAGAACGCCGCTATCCACGCTCACGAGAGCCAGGTCCAGGCGGCGGATTCGGCTGACGTAGCGCCCCTGCCGGCCCACGTGCTGGCGCACTTCCGCACCTCCTTCGAGCACTACGTGGAAGCACCACCGGCGGTGTTGTCGGTGTCGTAGTCGGTGATCTCGTCGAGCAACCGGTCGCGCACCCCCACGGGGGCGTACGAGGCGTGCACGGCGGCGCGAGCGAGGTCGGCCACCCCTGAGGCGTCAAGCGAGAGCAGGTCGGCCGCGATCTCGTACTCGCGGTTCAGCGACGTGCCGAACATCGGCGGGTCGTCGGAGTTGATCGTGACCACTACCCCGGCTTCGACGAATTTTCTCAGCGGGTGCTCGGCCAGGGTGGCGACCGCCCGCGTCGCGATGTTGGAGGAGGGACACACCTCGAGTGGGATCCGGCGCTCGGCGAGGTGGGCGAGCAGGGCGGGATCCGCGGCGGCCGACGTGCCGTGCCCGATGCGTTCGGCGCCCAGGTGGCGCAGCGCGTCCCAGATCGTCTGCGAACCGGTCGTCTCCCCGGCGTGCGGGACGGCGTGCAGCCCCGCGGCGCGGGCGGCGTCGAAGTGCGGTGCGAACTGAGGTCGCGGTACGCCGATCTCCGGGCCACCCAGGCCGAAGCCGACCAGCGATTGCGGACCGTGGTCGAGCGCGTAGCCGAGCGTGGCATCCGCCGCAGGGATCCCGGACTCGCCGGGGATGTCGTAGATCCAGCGCGCCACCAGTCCGAAGTCGCGCTCCGCAGCCACCCGGGCGTCCTCGATGGCCTCGGTGTAGGCCTCGATCGCGATGCCCGCCTGGACCGAGGTGTACGGCGTGCAGGTCAGCTCGACGTAGCGCACCTGCTGCTCGGTCGCCAGCTCCCGGGCCACCTCGTAGGTCAGGTAGCGGACGTCGTCGGGGGTGCGGATGAGCGCACCGACCGCCAGGTAGACCTCGATGAAGTGCGCGAAGTCTCGGAACTCGTAGAAGGTCCGCAGCTCGTCGAGGTCGGCCGGGACCGTGCCCGGGTGTCGCGCGGCGAGCTCGCTGACGATGCGCGGCGAGGCGGAGCCCACGTGGTGGACGTGAAGCTCGGCCTTCGGTAATCCGCGAACGTATGCCGACAGGTCGGTCATCAGGAGATCTCCTCGATCAGGTTGCGTGCGATCTCTTCCCAGTTCCCACCGTCGCTGAAGACCACGCCGTCCAGCAAGATGGTGGGCGTACCCCGGACCCCGTCGTTCTCGGCCTCTTGAGTGGCCGCCTCCACGTCGTCCATCCGAGCACCGCTCTCGATGCCTGGCCGCACCGACGCCTCGTCGGCTCCGGCCTCGACTGCCTTCTCGACGAACCAGTCGAGCTCGGGGAAGGGTCCGTCCTCGGCCGGTTGGTCGTCGAAGAGCAGGTCGTGGAAGTCCTTGGCAACCTCGTCCCCGGCTGCGTCCTGCACGACGAGGAAAGCGTTGTGGGCCTCCTCGGAGTAGGGACCGAAGCGGCCGAGGATGCTGATCGGTCGGTAGTCGATGACAACGTCGCCAGCGGCCGCCGCCGCGCTGAGCTGGTCCCCGGCGGCCTGCTCGAACACACCACAGAGGGGACAGAGAAAGTCCTCGTAGATTACGACGTCGTGCGCCGCGCCCAGCTCGCCCACGACGAGCCCGTAGTCGCTCGAGCCGACCGGAGATGCGATCACCTCGTCGCCGCTGCGGAGGCTGAGGAGCACCGCGGCCGCCACGACGACCGCGAGCACACCTCCGACGATCGCGCCACGACGCAGGTTGTCGCTACGGCGCTTGCGCTCGGCAGCGGCGAGCAGCTCTTTCGCGCGCTCGGCCCGGGCTTCGGCCTTGGCGTTCTTCGCTGACCTGGAGCTCATATCGACAACCCTTCGCTGGGGGCGGAAACGGTAGCGGGGCGAAACAGCACTGAGTCGAGCGCGAGCCGGGTGCTGCGCAGTCGGAGGAGAAGGAGCGACAAGGCCAGCAGCGCGACGTCGCGGGCGATCTCCCACGGGTACTGCGATGTCGCTTCCGGGTTGGCGCCGCCGTCGCCGAAACAGCCGCAGTCGATCTCGAGCCCGCGTGCCCAGGCCGAGGCGACACCGACGATGAACGCGACCAGCAGCACCGCAGAGAGCAGCGCAGCTCCGCGGGTCAGCAGCCCGACGACGAGGGTCGCACCGACGACCACCTCCAACGCCGGCAGCAGGTAGGCGACCGGTTCGACGAGGTCCGCCGGCAGGATTTCGTAGGCTCGGACGGCGGCGATGCTGCTGGCCGGGTCGAACAGCTTGTGTGCCCCGGCCCAGATCCAGACACCGCCCACGACCAGGCGAGCCAACAGCCCCCACCAGGGCGCGCGGGCGCCGCCGCGCTGGCGGAGGGGAGCAGCGGAGAGCGCGGTCACGACACCGAGCCTACGAGCACGATCCGGCTCCCCTGCACGCGACGGTCGTCACACGGCCTAGGGTCGTGGGGTGAGTACTGCCAACGAACGCCTCGTCTGGATCGACTGCGAGATGACCGGACTGAGCCTCGGCACCGACGCCCTGGTCGAGGTTGCTGCCCTCGTCACCGACTTCGACCTCAACGTCCTCGGTGAGGGCGTCGACATCATCATCAAGCCTCCGGCCGAAGCCCTGGAGCAGATGATCCCGTTCGTGCGCAGCATGCACGAGACGTCGGGGCTGCTGGAGCAGCTGGACGGTGGGGTCAGCCTCGCCGACGCCGAGGCCGAGGTGATGGCCTACCTGCGCGAGCACTGCCCTGCGGAGAGTCGACCACCGCTGGCCGGCAACAGCGTCGCCACCGACCGTGGGTTCCTGGCCCGCGACATGCACGACCTCGACGCCTTCCTGCACTACCGGATCGTCGACGTCTCCTCGATCAAGGAGCTCTCGCGCCACTGGTTCCCGCGCACCTACTTCTCCTCCCCCACCAAGCGCGGTAACCACCGCGCGCTGGCCGACATCCAGGAGAGCATCGAGGAGCTGCGCTACTACCGCGAGACGGTCTTCGTGGCGTCTCCCGGCCTGGACAGCGTGGCCG
>JBAVCA010000482.1:0-9316 GCA_049586475.1 Nocardioides sp. | reverse complement strand
CTCCTGAAGCGCTACCAGCGCCGCGACGAACGCCGGGACCAGCCTTGGTTGCTGCACGTGGCGCCGTACGGCACGCATGCGCGCACGGTGGCGACCTACCCCGGGGAGCCGGTGTTCCCGGCGGCCTTGCGCGACCGCCCGCGCAAGCGCCAACCCGACGGGAACTGCGGGCTGGTGGCCTGTGCCGACCTCAGCGTCGCCGACCTGCCGGGGTACGACGACCCGGGCGAGGACAACGTGCCGTACCGCATCGACGCAGCCGGGGCGGTCGTCGCGGCGGAGACGTGGCGCACGCAGCCGTTGCGCCTCACCGAGATGCGCGGTTCGCGGTTCTACCGTGACCGGGCCCGGATGGCACAGTCGCTCGACAAGATGATCGGGCGCATCGTCGAGCACGTCGGCGCGGACCTCGAGACCGACACCTATCTGATCGTCACCTCCGACAACGGCTTCCACCTGGGCCAGCACGGGTTGAACTCCGGCAAGGGCCTTCCTTACGACTCCGACTCGCGGGTGCCACTGGTCGTGGCGGGCCCGGGGGTGGTGCCCGGCCCTCGGACCCAGGTGGTCAGCAACATCGATCTCGCCCCCACCGTGGAGGACCTGAGCGGCGCCCCGGCCAGCGGTCAGCGAGCCGGCTCCAGCTTCGCCGAGAGCCTGCGGGACCCAGCCGCAGCGGGCGGCAGCTACGTCTACATGGAGCACACCTACGGTCCGGCGCTGCCCGGCGAGCCGGACGCCGACCTGGGCAGCGGTAGCCGGCTCGACATCATCCCGTCCTACGTCGCCGTGCGCAGCAAGGACGCCCTGCTGGTGCGACTCGACCTCGACCGGGACTACTACGCCCAGGACTTCGGGTGGGAGCTCTACCGCTACGACCGGCCGTGGGAGGACGTCAACGTCTTCGACACCGACCATGACCTGCCCTACGCCATCGACCTGAGGCGGCGCCTCGAAGCATGGGACGTCTGCGAGCCGAAGCGGTGCCGTCGGCTGACGCGCTAGTCCTCCGCTCGGTCAGGCGTGTCGAGCGCCCGCTCCTCGAGCCGGCCGGCGTTCTCGCGGTCGACGGTGAGGTTCTCCCCGGTGCCGGGGTCGAAGAGGTGGATCTTCTCGGTGTTGACCCAGATCTCAGCCTTGTCGCCCGCTGCTACCTTGCTCGACCCGTCGAGGCCGACCACCAGCTGGGTACGCATCGAGTCTCCGTCGAGGTCGCGCTCGAGCTGCTCGAGCTGCTTCTGCACCTCGGGCGGCGCCTCGAACGGCAGGTAGGCGTAGGCCTCGTTGCCGAGCCACTCGACGACGTCGACCTCGGCGTGGAACGTCGATCCGGTGCGGTCGCTGTCGACCACCGAAGCGTCCTCGAAGTCACCGGGCCGGATGCCGGCGATCAGCAGCCCCTTCCCCTCGACCTTCGCCGCCTTGTCGGCCGGGATCTCGACCGAGCCGAACGGCAGCTTGACCGAGGTGCCCTCGACGGTGGCGGGTAGGAAGTTCATCGGCGGCGATCCGATGAAGCCGGCGACGAACAGGTTGCCGGGGTTCTCGTAGAGCTCGCGCGGGGTCGCCAGCTGCTGCAGGATGCCCCGCTTCAGCACGGCGACCCGGTCTCCGAGCGTCATCGCCTCGGTCTGGTCATGGGTCACGTAGACAGTGGTGATGCCGAGCCGCTTCTGCAGCCGCGCGATCTCGCTGCGCATCTGGCCGCGGAGCTTGGCGTCGAGGTTCGAGAGCGGCTCGTCGAACAGGAACGCGTCGGCGTCACGCACGATCGCGCGACCCATGGCCACGCGCTGACGCTGTCCACCCGAGAGGTTGGCGGGCTTGCGATCGAGGTGCTCGTCCAGCTCGAGGGTCTGTGACGCCTCGCGGACGAGCTTGTCGACCTCGGCGTCCGAGGTCTTGGCCAGGCGCAACGGGAACGCGATGTTCTCGTAGACCGTCAGGTGCGGGTAGAGGGCGTAGTTCTGGAACACCATGGCGAGGTTGCGATCACGCGGTGCGAGATCGTTGACCTTCTTCCCACCGATCATCATCTCGCCGTCGGTGATGTCCTCCAGACCCACGATCATCCGGAGCAGCGTCGACTTCCCACAGCCTGACGGTCCGACCAGGATCATGAACTCGCCGTCCTGGACGTCGATGCTCACGTCGTTGACGGCTGGGAACCCGTCGTCGTACTTCTTGACGATGTTCTTCATGTCGATAGCAGCCATGGTCTAACCCTTCACTGCGCCGGAGGTCAGGCCGGCGACGATCTTGCGCTGGAAAATCAGGATGATGATGATGATGGGGATCGTCGAGACGACCGCTCCGGCAGCCAGCAGTGACGCAGGCCGGTTGAACGGGTCAGCGCCGACGAAGAAGGACAGCGACGCCGGGATCGGTCTTGCCGCCTCGGTCGAGGTGAGCGAGATGCCGAAGACGAAGTCGTTCCACGCGAAGAAGAACGTCAGGATCGCTGCGGTGAAGACGCCGGGCGCGGCCAGCGGGACGATGACGCGCCGGAACGCTTGCCACGCCGTTGCCCCATCGACCTGGGCAGCCTGCTCCAGCTCCCACGGGATCTCCCGGAAGAACGCCGACAGCGTCCAGATCGCCAGCGGCAGCGTGAAGGACATGTAGGGGATGATCAGGCCTGGCCAGGTGTCGTAGAGGCCGAAGGTGCGCCACATGTCGAACAGCGGCCCGACGAGCGAGACGACCGGGAACATGGCGATGACCAGGGCCATCGTGAGCACGAGCTTCTTGCCGCGGAACTCGAGGCGGGCGATGGCGTAGGCCGCGAGGGTCGCGATGATCACCGAGAGCGTGGTGGCGATCAGGCTGATACCGACGGAGTTGATGATCGCCCGACGGAACTGGTCGTTCTCGAGCACGTTGACGTAGTTCTGCCAACCGGCGCCGTCGCCGTCGGCGGGCAGGAAGCCGGGGCTGCCGTTGGTGATCGCCGTCTGCGACTTGAACGACAGCGAGATGATCCACGCGACCGGGAGCAGGCACCAGAACAGGATCATGCTGACGCCGACGACCATGCCGAGCTTCTGCTTCATCTCAGTCCTCCTGTCGTGCCGCGGCGAGGTTGACCCGGAAGATCTTCATGATCAGGAAAGCCACGATCAGGACCGAGAGGAACAGCAGCACCGACAGCGCCGACCCGATGCCGAGCTGGAACTGCTCGATCGTCTGTCGGTAGGTCAGGAAGCTGATCGACTCGGTGTTCACGGCGCCCGCGGTCATCACGAAGATGTTGTCGAAGATCCGGTAGGCGTCCAGAGCGCGGAAGAGGACCGCCACCATGATCGCGGCCTTCATGTTGGGCAGGATCACCCGCGTGAGCCGCTGCCACCAGGTGGCACCGTCGACCTTCGCCGCCTCGACCATGTCCTCGGAGACCTGGGCGAGTCCGGCCAGCAGGAGCAGCGACATGAACGGCGTGGTCTTCCAGATCTCGCTGACCATGATGGCGATCACCGCCGGTGTGGTCTCCCCGAACCAGTTGAAGTCGCTGCTGATGAACGGCAGCCACCCGTTGATGTAGCCGTTGGTGAAGCTGAAGGAGAACTGCCAGGCGAAGCCCGAGACGACGGTGATGATGCCGTAGGGGATCAGGATCGAGGTGCGGATGATGCCGCGCGCGAAGATCACCCGGTGCATCACCATCGCGAAGGCGAAGCCGATGACCAGCTCGACGGCGACCGTCACGACCATGTAGAGCACCGTGACGCCCGTCGTCTGCCAGAACAGCGAGTCGGTCAGCGCGACGCCGTAGTTGCTGAGGCCGATGAACTCACGGTCATCAGGGGCGGTCAGCGAGTAGTTGAACAAGGAGAGGTAGAGCGCACGCAGCATCGGGAACGCCGTCACCAGCAGCATCAGGATGATCGCTGGTGCGACCAACCGCTGTGCCAGACGCGTCTCGGCCTTCATCCGGTCACTGATGATCGGCTTCGGGGAGCGATGGGTGGAGTCCCGGTCGGTATCGGCACGGGCGGTGGACGTGGTCACAGGAGCGCCTCTCCGGCCAGGACGGCTCGCAAGAATTCTGCCGAAGCCCTCGGCGTCGAGTCAGGGTCCACGGAGTTGGGGGAGTGCCAGCTGCTCTGGATCGCCTGGGAGATCAAGGCGTAGTAGGCGCTCTTGGGGCGGGTCCCGCCGTCGCTCAGGCTCTCCTGCCACAAGTCGAGCAGATCTTGCGGGTAGACGTCGGTGAGCTCCCGGCTGGAGTAGGCATCCTCGCGCGCCGGCATCAGACCCTCGTTGACCGCCAGTGCGGTCTGGGCCTCGGGGGTCGTCACGCAAGCCGCCGCCTCGAGGGCCCACTCGGGATTCTCCGAGAACGCGCCCACCCCGATGTCGATGCCCCCGACGGGCGGCCTCGAGGGTTCCCCCTCGATCGTCTGCGGGTAACGAGCCCAGCCGAGGTCGTCGAACTGCTCCTTCGTGAAGGCCTTGCCCTCACCAGGCTCGTAATTCTTGTAGACGAAGGTCCAGTTGGTCATGAACTCACCGGCCTCGCGGGCAGAACCGGAGTCGGGGTACATCTGGCCGAGGCTGGTGCCTTCGTTGGACACCGACAGATCGGCCTGAGCGGCCTCGGAGTCGGCCAGCTCCTCGATGATGGCCGCGGCTTCGCGCCCGGCCTCGGAATCGATGTCGACCTGGGCATCCTTGCCCTCGTCGGTCTCCGACACGATGGCGCCACCGGCCCCCTGCACCAGGGAGTTGATCAGCACGACGTACGCCTCGTACTTGTTGGCCTGGATGCCGACCGTGCCGTCATGGTCGGCGGCCGCCTTGATGACCTGGCTCCAGGTGACAGGCTGCGTCATGTCCAACCCAGCGGCTTCGGCCAGGGACCTGCGGAACCAGAGCACCTGCGTGTTGGCCCACTGCGGGAAGGCGAAGACACCTCCGTCCCACTTCACGGTGTCGGCGGGACCCTCGAGCACGCTCTCGAGTGCGGCGCTCGCCGCTCCCTCGGGGAGCTCGGCCAGCCATCCCGCGTTGGCGAACTCCGGCACGAAGACCGGGTCGAGGCTCATCAGGTCGGTGGAGGAATCCTCCGCCGCGAGTCGACGAGCCAGCTGCGTGCGCTGGTCGGTGGCTCCCGAGGGCAGCAGCTGGATGTCGATGTCGTAGTCGTTGGTGCTGCACTCGTCCGCCAGCTGGGTGAGGGTGTCGACCCCGTCCGGGTTGACGTACCAGTTGAGGGCAGGTTTTCCCTCGCTCCCGCACGCGCTCAGCAGGCTCAGCGCCAGCACCGCGACCGACCCTGCTGCGATGCTTCGGACAGGCGTCCGGGTCCGAGCACTCGGACGCTGTGCCTTGTAGATCTCCACGAGAACCTCCCTTGTGCTGCCGATCACACTGTGGTGTGGCTGCTGCGAGGTGTCTACCCCTCGCAAGGGTGTATCTCCGTGCGCGGTGAGGGCGTCGGGGGCTGGCGCGGGCCGGCTCAACCGGCGTCGGGGACGCCTGCTCGGTCGGCGTTGGTGCGGATGGCGCGGGTGAAGGTCGGGTTCAGGGCACTCGGCAGGTCGTGCCCCATCTTGTCGATGAGCACGAGCTCAGCATCAGGGACGGCCGCAGCTGTGGCGCGTCCGCCGGAGACGTGCACCATCTTGTCGGCCAGACCGTGAACGACCACCGTCGGGACGCGCAGCCCACGCAGGAGAGGACCACGGTCGGGCTGGGTGACGATCGCGGCCATCTGCCGCGTCATCCCGGCCACACTGACGCCGCGGTCATAGGTCTGCGCAGCCCGCTCCTCGGTGTCCGCCTGTGACCGGGGGTAGCCGGGTGAACCGATGATGCGCCACGTGTTGACGCTCGAGCGGATGTAGCCCTCCCTGCCCGGCGCCCGACCGAGAAGGTTGCGAAACATGCTCGGATGGCTCCAGCCCACGCTGCGCTTGCCGGTGGTGGACATGATGCTGGCCAGGGAGCGCACCCGGCGGGGCTCGTCGATCGCCATGGTCTGGGCGATCATCCCGCCCATGGAGACCCCCGCCACGTGCGCTGCCTGCACGCCGAGGTGGTCGAGCAGCCCGAAAGCGTCGTCGGCCATGTCGTGCAGCGTGTACGGCGGACGGGTGCGCAAGCCGGTGAAGCCGCGCGCGAGCATCGACCGAGTCACCCGGCCCCTGCCCTGGCTGGAGCGACCAGCGTCGCGATTGTCGAAGCGCACCACGTAGAACCCGGCCTCGGCGAGCATCGTGCACAGGCTCGGCTCCCACCAGGTCATCGGTCCGCCGAGTCCCATCACGAGCAGGAGCGGCTCGTCGTCCGGGTCGCCGAAGGTCTGGTAGCAGAGCTCGATGTCGGCCGAGATCGGGGCAAACAGCTCCTCGCTGACGACCACAGGTCGCTCGAGGGCGCCACCGGTAGGTCCTTTGGGTGCCATCCGCCTAGTCAACCTCAGGGGTAGAAGCAACCGATCAGGCCCCCCGGTTTCCTGTGACACGTTGTCACACAGGCGTAACATGCGTCACATGAGTGACTCCCCCCTCGCGTCGTTCCTGCTTCCGCAGGGCTTCGCGCGTCCCCCTCTGGCCTCGCTGCTGCACGAGGCGCGCGTCGTCGGGGAGATCGGTAGGTACGCCCTGCGCGCGCAGGGCGAGCTCCGTGGCGCTCATCTCTGCTCGCGGCGGATGACCGCGCCCCGTACCGAGTCCGACCCGGTGCTCCTGATCCCCGGCTTCCTGGCCGGAGACGGCACCCTGGCCGCGATGTCGGCCAGCCTGCGTCGTCGAGGCTTTCGCACCTACCGCTCGCACTTCCTGGCCAACGTGGGTTGCACGCTCGAGGCGGGCAGCATGCTGGAGAAGCGCCTGGAGGAGATCGCCTCTCGCCGTAGGTCGAGGGTGCAGGTCGTCGGGCACAGCCTCGGCGGGATGATCGCGCGGGGTCTTGGGGTGCGCCGCCCTGACCTGGTCTCGGGGATCGTGACGATGGGCAGCCCGATGATGGCGCCCGGTGCTCATCACCCCGCGCTCTCCTGGGGGGTCGACGCTCTCGTCCGGCTCAGCCGGGTGGGCGTCCCTGGCCTGATGTCCCAGGAGTGCGTCGCCGGCACGTGCGCTCGCGAGAGCTTCGACGAGAGCCGGTCGCCGCTCGCCCCAGGAATGGGCTTCACCGCGATCTACTCCCACCACGACGGCGTCGTCGACTGGCGCGCCTGCATCGACCCGATCGCTGTTCCCGTGCGGGTGCAGGCGTCGCACTGCGGGATGGCGTTCGACCCGCGGGTCATCGACGAGGTCAGCGCCGCGCTTCGCTCGCACGCGAGTCGGTCCCACGACGTGCGGCTGCGGATTGCCTGACTCGGACTAGACGCCGCCGAAGTCGATGGCCGAGAACGGGCGCAGCTTCTCCAGGCGGTGCTCGGAGGTGATCGAACGGATCGTGCCACTGCGCGAGCGCATCACCAACGAGTGCGTGCTCGCGCCGCCGGCGGTGTAGCGCACACCCTTCATCAGCTCACCGTCGGTGATGCCGGTAGCGACGAAGAAGCAGTCGTCTCCGGTGACGAGCTCATCGGTGGTGAGGATGGTGTCGGGGCTCAGGTCGTGGCCGGCGTCGAGTGCTCGCTGGCGCTCGTCGTCGTCCTGGGGCCACAGCCGTCCCTGGATGACGCCGTCCATGCACTTGAGTGCGCAGGCCGCGATGATGCCTTCAGGCGTCCCGCCGATCCCGAGCATCAGGTCGATCCCGGTCCCGGCGCGAGCCGCCATGATCGCGCCCGCCACGTCGCCGTCGGTGATGAACTTGATCATGGCGCCGGTCGCACGGATCTCCTCGACCATCTGGGTGTGCCGGGGGCGATCGAGCAGCACGACGGTCACGTCGGCGGGGCCCTTGCCCTTGGCCTTGGCGACCTGGTGGATGTTCTCGGCGATGGGGTAGCGCAGGTCGACCGCGTCAGCAGCGTCGGGACCGGTGACCAGCTTCTCCATGTAGAAGACCGCTGACGGGTCGTACATCGAGCCGCGCGGCGAGACCGCGAGCACCGAGACGGCGTTCGTCATCCCCTTGGCGGTCAGGGTGGTGCCGTCGATGGGGTCGACCGCGACGTCGCACTCCGGCCCGGTGCCGTCGCCGACCTGCTCGCCGTTGTAGAGCATCGGGGCGTTGTCCTTCTCGCCCTCGCCGATGACGACTGTCCCGCGCATCCCGATCGAGGAGATCATCACCCGCATCGCGTTGACCGCGACGCCATCAGCACCGTTCTTGTCACCGCGCCCCACCCAGCGACCGGCCGCCATCGCGGCGGCCTCGGTGACGCGCACCAGCTCCAACGCCAGGTTGCGGTCGGGGGACTCAGGGGCAACTGCGAACTCGGGCACCAACGGGTCAGGGCTCATGCCGCGCATGCTATCCGTTGGCGCTGCCCGGGGGGTGAGACGCCTGGCCTCACCGACCTGGGAGACTGAGGGTGATGAGTGAGCAGGGCGGTGCGGGCCGCTACACCCGGAGCTTCAACGGTCTTCTCGGCGCCATGGTGTTCATGGTCGTGCTCGTCATCGCGGCCTACGTCTTCCGCGACCTGGTCTTCGGTACTCCGCAGGAGCGCCGACCGGTCGCGGTGGAGTACCTCGAGGACGTGCAGGGACTGCAGCAGGCCGGCTTCGACCCGGTGTACCCCGAGACCCTTCCGACCGGCTGGATCGTCAGCGAAGTGGCCGCGTCGCTGGTCGAGTCGCCGACCTTCCGGTTCAACCTGTACACGCCCGACGACGACTACGTGGGCATCCGTCAGGAGTCGAGGGACCTCGAGGAGATGCTGGTCACCTACCTGGACGAGGACACGGTCGAGGAGGAGGCTCTGGTCGGGGTCGGAGAGGTGGCCGCGACGTGGGAGGCCTGGTCCGACGCCGGGGGTGACCGGGCCTACTCGGCCGTCGTCGGCGGCGAGACGGTCCTGGTGTACGGCGACGTGACCGCCGTCGAGCTCCGTGACCTCGTCGAGGTCCTGGGCACCACCGAGCTGCCGCTCGGCTAGTCCGGCTTCTCGGCGACGACTGCGTCGAGGCGGGCGCGGGCGCCGTCGAGCCACTCCTGGCAGATGGTGGCCAAGGCTTCGCCGCGCTCCCACAGGGCGAGGCTTGCCTCGAGGCTGGCGCCCCCGGTCTCCAGACGGCGTACGACGTCGATGAGCTCCTCGCGCGCTTGCTCGTAGTCGGGCTTCTCGCCGGGCTTGTCGTCGGGCCCCCCGTCAGACGTCGTCGTGACCTTCTCAGCGGGCATCAGGGACCTCCTGGTCGGGGGTAAGGCTAATGATCTCGTCCACCGCGGCGTGCAGGCGGCCGTCGGC
>JBAVCA010000481.1:0-4028 GCA_049586475.1 Nocardioides sp. | reverse complement strand
GTGCCGACCTGCTCGCGCACCACGGCCTCGACCCGGCGGCCCAGCACCGAGGTCAGCCACTCGGCGGTCAGGTCCTCGGGCTCGGTCACGATCGCGACTGCCCCGGTTTCATGCTCGGCCAGCTGTTCACTCGGGGGGTGATCGGTCAC
Organism: Nocardioides sp.; assembly: GCA_049586475.1. GTDB lineage: Bacteria > Actinomycetota > Actinomycetes > Propionibacteriales > Nocardioidaceae > Nocardioides. The sequence goes on along the minus strand of JBAVCA010000481.1, from coordinate 3,879 downwards.
GTCATCCATCCTGGGTTGGTGTTCAGGTCGTCCAGGCCGCGGTCGGCGGGACGGATCACGCGCCACGCGTCCAGCACGGGGGCCAGCTCGGTCGGGGTCGCGCCGTGCAGCACGACGCTGTCGGCGCCTGCGTCGAGCTGGTCGGTGATCCGGGCAGCGCACGCGGCGGGCGACCCGGTGGCCGACGCCGCCAGCCACGGAGCCGGAAGCACCTTCTCGCGCAGGTGCGTCAGCTCGGCGACAGTCCCGACCGCGTCGAACGCCCCCGGGTAGCCGACCACGAGGTCGTCGGTGCGGAAGCGTTCGAGGTCGGCGAGGTCCCAGCCGTTCGTGCGCACCAGCACCTCGCCGTAGCCCTGGAGGTAGGTCGCCAGCCGGCCCACCAGCTTGCGCAGCCGCAGCTCCTCGGGCACCTCGTCGGTCACCGTGCCCAGCACCGACCAGACCCGGACCGACGCCGGGTCGCGACCGGCATCGGCTGCCGCATTGCGGATCACCTGGACCGATCGCCGGACCGCTTCGTCAGACATGAAGGTGTGCAGCACGACCCCGTCGGCGACCCGGCCCGCGAGCTGCAGGGTCTTGTCGCCGATTGCCATCATCAGCACCGGGATCTGCTCGTCGAACGAGCTGTCCTGGTTGAGGTAGGGGAAGCTGCCGGCCGGACCCTCGTGCCCCACCACCGCCGTGCCCGACCACAAGGTCCGCAGGATCCCCACGGCATCCTCGATCTGAGCGCCGGTCACCCGCTTGACGCCCATCAGGTCGAAGAGCACGTCGAAACCGCGCCCCAGCCCGAGCGCGTAGCGGCCGCCGCTCATCCGGTGCATGGTCGTGGCCATCGTCGCGGTCACCAGCGGGTGTCGGGTGTTGTGGTTGGTGGCCGCGGTAGCGATGCCGATACGGGTTGATGCTGCGGCCGCAGCACCCGCCATCACCCCCGCGTCCTTGACGTTGAACCGCTCGGAGAGGAAGACCGAGCCGAGACCGAGCCGCTCGGCGAGCTCGACCTCGCCGAGGAGATCACGCGGAGAGGCCGAGTGCCCGGCCAAGCCGTAGCAGGCCAGCTCGGGGAGCTCGAGGAAGTCTGGGGCGCCGCGGCTGGTCGGGCTGGAGCTGTCCTCAGGCATCGCTTGCTCCTGTCGTGCTCGCGGCAGTGGGTGCGAAGGGCAACGCCGTCCCGCGCGTGGCGTTGGTGCGCAGGAAGACCTGGCGCAGCACGGGCGCGAGCACGCGCAGGAGGTGGCGCTTGAGTCCGGAGCCGGCGCGGACCTCGGCAAGCATCGACGGCCAGGAGTGGTGCTGGAAGCCCAACAGCTCCTGGGCACGGGTGGTGTCCATCCAGTCGGTGGCGAACCACGTGGTGTCGTCGTCGGGGTCTCCGCGGCGCCCGGCCGGGATCCCGCCCACGAGTCCGACGGCGGCGGACATCGCCGGGGTGATCTCGCCCTGGCGGAGCCGGTGGGACCCGTCCCCGCCCACCATCAAGACCTCGCCGATCGCGTCGGCGGTCGTCGCAGCCACGAAGGCGTGCGCCACGTCGCGCACGTCCACGGTCTGGATCCGCCCGTCGACCGGCAGCAGGCTCTCGAAGTGGACGACGTCGAGGTCGAGGCCCGAGCTCGGCTCGACCGTCATCACCCCGCCCAGGCGCAGGACCACCCAGTCGAGGTCGGACTCGCGTACGAGGATCTCCGCCTCGGCCTTGAGAGATCCGTACAGGTCGCTCGGCGTCAGCGGCGTCTCCGGTGCGAGCAGGTCGTCGATGCGGTAGGGGTTGCGGGCCCCGTGCACGGCGACGCTCGAGGCCTGCACGAAGCGGGCGGTGCCGGCCGCGTCGGACACGGCAGCCACCAGGTGCGCAGTCGCGTCGACGTTGACCCGGCGGGCCGGCACCGGTTGGGCGTAGCAGAGCGGGGGGATGATTGCGGCGAGGTGGATCACCGCGCTCGGCCGAGCCCTCGTCACCAGCTCGCGCACCTCGACCGGGTCGGTGAGGTCGCACCACCCCACCCTGAGTCCCGGCGGCTCCCCCCATCCGGCGGCCACCCTCTCGGTGGCGGGGGTGCGGACGTCGGTGGCGACCACGGTGCGATCGACCGCCAGCAGGCGGGCAAGCGTCGCACGCCCGACCAGGCCGCAGGCGCCGGTGAGGAGGACGGGTCCGGGGGATGCCATGCGAGCATCCTCACCACAGTTCCGGACACCTGTCCAGGCAATCGACACACCGGTCTTGACGCGCGTCAGAATTGATTGTTCGATGGGCGGTGTGACCTACGACACCATCATTGAGGGCGGCCGCTGGTTCGACGGGACGGGAGCCGCCTCCGCGATCCGCAACATCGGCATCACCGACGGGGTGGTCGTCGCGATCACCGCAGACCAGCTGGCCGCCGGGCCTGAGACCGAGGTCATCGATGCGGCCGGCCAGTGGGTGATGCCGGGCATGGTCGACATCCACACCCACTACGACATCGAGGTGCTCAACGGACCTGGGTTGCCCGAGTCGGTGCGCCACGGGGTGACCACGATCATGATCGGCTCCTGCTCGCTCTCCACGATCCACCTCGATGCCGTCGACGCCGGCGACATCTTCGGGAGGGTCGAGGCGATCCCCCGCCAGCACGTGATCGACGCTGTCGAGAAGCACAAGGACTGGAGCAGCGCCGCGCAGTACGTCACCTCGCTGGAGCGCCTCCCGCTCGGCCCGAACGTGGCCGCCTTCCTCGGCCACTCCGACATCCGCGCGGCCACCATGGGGCTGGATCGAGCCACCCGGCCCGAGGAGAAGCCCTCGCCGAGCGAGCAGTCTCGGATGGAGTCGATGTTGGCCGAGGCACTGGACGCGGGCTTCCTCGGGATGTCCTCGCAGCAGCTGCTCTTCGACAAGCTCGACGGCGAGGTGTGCCGCTCGCGCACGCTCCCCTCCACGTACGCACGGACCCGCGAGCTGCGCCGGCTCAACTCGATCCTGCGCAAGCGCGCCCGCGTGCTCCAGTCAGGCCCCGACATCACCCACCCTCAGAGCCTGGTCACGCAGGCGCTCAGCTCACTGGGCGTCGGCCGCCCCCAGCTCAAGACGAGCCTGCTCTCGGCTGCCGACATCAAGGCACTCCCGGCCGTCATCCACGGCATGGGGCCGCTGGCGCGGGCGATCAACAAGCTCGGTGGCAACTTCCGCTGGCAGCACCTCCCCGTGCCTTTCGAGGTGTACGCCGACGGGATCGACCTGGTGATCTTCGAGGAGTTCGGCTCCGGCGCCGCGGCGCTCCACCTCGCCGACGCCGTTGCTCGCGACGAGCTGCTGCGCGACGAGGACTACCGCCGCGCCTTTCGCAAGGACTACGAGTCCAAGTGGGGGCCGCGGGTGTGGCACCGCGACTTCTTCGACGCCGAGATCGTCGAGTGCCCCGACGCCTCGATCGTGGGCAAGTCCTTCGGTGCCGTCGGCCAGGAGCGCGGCGGGCTGCACCCTGTCGACGCCTTCCTCGACCTCGTCCTGGAGCACGGCACTGCCATCCGGTGGCGCACCACGATCTCCAACCACCGCCCCGAGCTCCTCAGGAAGATCGCCGTCGAGCCCGGCATCCAGCTCGGCTTCTCCGACGCCGGCGCGCACCTGCGCAACATGGCGTTCTACAACATGGGTCTGCGTTTCCTGCGCCATGCGCATGACGCCGAGGTGGCGGGCCAGCCCTTCATGACGATGGAGCACGCCGTCCACCGGCTCACCGGCGAGCTCGCCGAGTGGTACGACGTCGACGCCGGCCACCTGCGGGTCGGCGACCGCGCCGACCTGCTGATCGTGGACCCGGCGCACCTCGACTCCGACCTCGACGACTACCACGAGAGCCCGGTCGAGCAGTTCGGCGGACTCTC
>JBAVCA010000480.1:0-3896 GCA_049586475.1 Nocardioides sp. | reverse complement strand
ACGTTGACCCGGTCGAGCACCCTGTCGGAGCCGACTGACGCCAGTTCGACGGTCTCTCGTCTGGCCCGTGGGCTGCTGGCGGACCTGGACGTCTCGGGCGGCGTCCGCCTGCTCGGCGTGGGTGTGTCCGGGCTGGCCGACTGGATCCAGGACGATCTTTTCGGAGAGAGCGAGGAGGCGCGCACAGCAACCGAGGTGGACGAGGCGCCTGATCCGGAGGCCGTCGCCGCCCGCCGCTCGTCCTGGGGGCCCGGGCAGGACGTCGTGCACGACGAGATGGGGCGCGGCTGGGTGTGGGGCTCGGGCCGCGGTGTGGTCACCGTCCGATTCGAGACGGCCGAGACCCCGGCAGGGCCCGTGCGGTCCTACGCCCTCGACGATCCTGCGCTGCACCCGTGGTCACCCGAGGTAGTCGACCCACCGGACTCCGCGACGGGCTCAGATAATTCGATGGCTCGGGGCACGCCCGACCCGTAGCGTCTGACGGCGTGGAGATCACCGAGCTCGACCCCGCCGACGACATGACCCTCCGTGCGGTCTACGACGTCGAGCGCAACGCCTCCCTCCTGGGTCGCGAGGATGCGCCGCACTGGTCGTGGCAGGAGATGGCCGGCACGGTGCGCAGACCTGATCCCGGGGAGCGCCTCTACCTCGCCGTCGGTCGCGTCGACGGACGCGTCATCGGGTCCGGCACGGCATACCTGAGCCGCTACGACAACCTCGACAAGTGCTGGGTCGATGTGAAAGTGGATCCGCCCGAGCAGCACCGTGGTCACGGACGAGCGCTGCTCGAGCACGTCTGCAGAGTCGCGACGGCTGACGGGCGCACCACCATCGTGGGCGAGACCGTGCTCCCCTTCGACGAGATGTCGGACCATCGCCACCGCCGATTCGCCGAGGCGGCCGGGTTCACGCTGTCCAACGTCGAGATCGTGCGCCACCTCGACCTGCCGGTGCCCGAGAGCCGACTGGACGAGTGGGGGGCCCAGGCTGCCGTCAAGGCCGGCGGCTATCGGATCGAGACGCACGTCAACGAGATCCCGGAGAACCTGGTGCCGTCCCTCGTGGTGCTGCTCGGACAGCTCGGCGTCGATGCACCGACCGGGGACGTCGACTGGGAGGAGGAGCAGATCAGCCCCGAGCGCTTCGTCGAGACCCGTTCCTCCCTGGTCGCTGCTGGTCGAACGATCTACGAGACCGTCGCGATCGCCCCTGACGGCACCGTCGCAGCCCAGTCCACGATCTCGGTGCCACCGCCCGGGCGCTCGGATGCCTCCCAGTGGGGCACGTTCGTGCATCGCGAGCACCGAGGCCGCACCCTCGGACTGGCCGTCAAGACCGCCAACCTGCGCGCCGTCCAGTCGGCGCATCCTGAGATGCGGCGGGTGAACACGCAGAACGCCGAGACCAACGACTGGATGGTGGCGATCAACGTGCAGATGGGCTTCGAGGCCGTGGAGGCCTCGGCGGAGTTCGTCAGACGCTCCTGAGCTCGGTGAACCGCACGGAGTCCCCCGGTCTCAGCTGGGCGCACCGACCGAGGTCGGCGGGATCCACGACCGCGATCACCGGGTAGCCGCCGGTGGTCGGGTGATCGGCCAGGAATACCACCGGCAGTCCGTCGTGGCTCACCTGGATCGCACCGAGCACCAGTCCCTCGCTCGGCAGCTCATCTGCTCGAGAACGCACCAGCGGCGACCCGTCGAGGCGCAACCCGACCCGGTTGGAGTCGGTGGTGACCACGTAGTCCTCGTTGCAGAGCAACGCGAACGAGCCCTCCTCGAACCAGTCGACGCGGGGGCCCTGGCTCACCCGGAGCGCACCGCCACGATCCGGGGCGACGACGTCGACCGGGCTGGGCGTGCCGCAGGCATCACCCAGCGGAAGGACGGCCGCATCGATCACCCGGGGAGGGCCCACCCACGCCAACGTGTCGGTGGAACGTGAGCCGAGCACGAGCGCCACGTCGATGCCTCCCGCGACCGCCAGATAGCTGCGTGCCCCGGACAGGGCCGGTCCGAGCCGCAGTTCGGCGCCGTCCGGCAGCCACACGGGCAGGCCGTGTCCGCGAACAGCGCCACTGACCGAGACCTCGCAGCGAGCTCCGGCCACCGCAATCCACCGACCGGTGCCGCGGTGTCGCACCCGCAGCCCGCCGAGCACCTCCAGGACTGCTGCGCCCTCCGGGTTGCCCACCAGCCGGTTGGTCAGGGACGCGGCGGCGGGGTCCAGCCACCCCGCCCGTGGCACCCCGAGATGGGCGAAGCCGGCGCGACCCGCGTCCTGGACCGTCACCAGTCCCGCAGCCTCGACCACCTCCCAGACGGGGAGCCCGACGTCGGGCCGGGCGCCCTCAACCCCGGTCATGTCGCCACGAACCGCACCCGAGTCCCGGGACCGAGGAGGGCCGGCTCCGGACGCGTGACGTCCCACAGGGTGGCCGTGGTGTGCCCGATGAGCTGCCACCCGCCTGGCGACTCGGTCGGGTAGACCCCACACCAGGTACCGGCGAGCGCTACCGACCCGGGTGGCACGGTGGTGCGCGGAGTCGTGCGTCGTGGCACCGCGAGGCCGTCAGGAAGACCGCTCAGGTAGGCGAACCCGGGCGAGAACCCGCAGAAGGCCACCACGAACTCGGTCTCCTGGTGGCGCCGGACGACGTCGAGGACGTCGGTCCCCCACGCCTCGGCCACGGACGCAAGGTCGGCCCCGTCGTACGTCGTGCGCAGCTCGACCAGCCGACCGTCGAAGCCTTCGGTACCTGGCGCCCACCGGGCGAGGAGATCCGCCAACGCGACCCGGTCGTGCACGCCGTCGAGGAGGACGGTGCACACCCCAGGGACGACGTCGACCACCGGCACCTCGCCCCTGCGCACGTGAGCCGCGAGGGAGAGGGCTTCACGCGCGTCGCCGACCTCGATCAGCACCGCGTCCCTCCCCACCTCGTGCACGTCCACGGGGTCAGTCTGACCGATCCGTCGCTACCGGACCGGGCATGGTCACAGCCCCCGCAAGACGAAGCCGGCTTCCTCGAGAGCAGCGCGGCAGGCGCGGGCATGCTCGACGGCGCCGGGAGTGTCGCCGTGCACGCACAATGAGGCGACGGATGGCGCTAGTGCCACCGCGCGGCGCGCGATCTCGGCGCTGTCGTCGAGCACCGCTCCCGGCAGGTCGCGGGACACGAGCCGTCCGGCGGCGTCGTAGGCGCGGTCCGGGAACCCCTCGAGCACGACGAGGCGCCCCGAGCCGTAGGCCTGGTCCAAAAGCGCGCCCGGCATACCCAGCACCGGGAGCATCCCCGATCCTGAGAGCACCGCCGCTGCTTGCTCCCCGTCGTCGAGGGTCCGGTGGTACAGCGCGCCGTGCGGCTTGAGGTAGCGCACGGCAGTTCCGGCGGCGCGCGCGATCTCGGTCAGCACCCCGACCTGGTGGGCGACCTGCTCCCGCAGGATCTCGAAGGCGACCTCGACCGGCACCCGGCCGAAGTTGGCCCGGTCGGCGTAGGACACCTGGGCGCCGATCGAGACGCCACGCACCGCAGCCCCGTCGCAGACCTGCCGCATGATCTCGACCGAGCCCGCGTGGTAGCCGCAAGCGACGTTGGCGCTGGTGACCACCGCCAGCAGGGCCTCGTCGTCGGTGACCTCCTCGCCGAGGTCGGCGTTGAGGTCGACGCAGAGACCGAAGCCGGGACGATCGCGGTCGTGCGTGCTCACCGGTGTGCCTCGATGGTGATCGCCAGGCAGGTCCGCACTACGCGGCAGCCGAGCCGGTCGGGGAGCGCCCTCGCGCCGTGATGCGCAGTCCGCTCCGGATCGATGTACCCACCCAGGAACCGGCGCCGGGTCAGGGTGCGCACCGGCGCAGCGATGGTGGCGCCCGGGTCGGGGTCGACG
>JBAVCA010000479.1:0-4110 GCA_049586475.1 Nocardioides sp. | reverse complement strand
TGTTGCGGTCGATCTGCCACCCGTGCTGAGCGGCCGTCGGCGATCGGCCCAGGCCGGCCGCGACTGCGTCGGCACGTGAGATCGGCTGGGTCGGTTGCGTCAGCGGGTCGAGCGCGAGGGCCGGCAGGTCCAGCGCGGGGTCGTGCGGTCGCGCGGGCGGGCTCTGCGGCTGCGCGCGCCACTCGACCTGCGGCAGGGGGGCCGGCTTGGGTCGGGGCAGGACCCGACTGCGGAAACATCGGGTCCGGTAGGGGATCTGCATGCCGTCCATGCCGCGCCCGTAGTCGTCGTACAGCGCGAGCAGCTCTGCGATGGTCGCGTCTCGATCGGAGGGGGTCATCACGGCGATGTTCGAGCGTGAGAGCGCGAGGTCGACGATGGTGCGGCGGTTGACCACCTGCCAGTGCTTGAACGTCATCTCCTCGACCTCGCCGAAGCGCGCGGACGAGCCCAGGTCGGCGGCGGGGTCGATCAGGTGCTCCTGGTTGCCGATGATGCGCCCGAGCTTCTTGACCCACGGGATCCGCTCGTCCCGCTCGTGCCAGACCAACGCCAGATGACCACCTGGCTTGAGGACCCGGGAGATCTCGTCGAGTGCGGGCTCCGCGTCGAACCAGTGGAAGCACTGCGCCGCCACCACGACGTCGACCGAGGCGTCGGCCAACGGGATGGCCTCGGCACCGCTCACCGAGGTACGCACGGCCGGCAGGTCCCGGCGCAGCACCTCGATCATCCCTTCGTCGGGCTCGGTGGCGTGCACGTCGTGGCCCTGAGCGAGGAGGCTCGCGGTCAGCTTGCCGGTGCCCGCGCCGAGCTCGAGCACGGTGCGGGCAGAGACCGACGAGCCGGGGGTGTCCTCGTCGAGCACGACCCCGGTGGCCAGCCACGACACCGCATTGGCGGGGTAGGTCGGGCGGCCCCGGTGGTAGGCGTCTGCCGCGCTGCCGAAGGAGCGCGCCTGGGGCTGAGGGTCATCGCTCATGACACCCGATGCTACGACCCCGACACGGCCGGAGCAGGTCGGCGCGCCCTACCCTTCCCAGGTGAGTGCGCACACCCCCGGGACCCGTGACCCCCTTGCCTGGCTGGTCTCGCTCGAGGGCGTTCCCTCGGCGTACGCAGCCACCCGCGACGGCATCGACATCATGCTGCGCGATCGGGGGCTGCGTCGTACCTCGCCGGAGACCACGGCGGAGTCGCTGCTGCGCGGGGCGCACGCCAGCGCCGTGCTCGAAGGGTCGAGGTCGACGCTGGTGGAGATCCGCGAAGGAGCGGGCGACGAGACCGCCCGCGACGCGGTACGGGTCTCGACCCAGCTGCTGGGCCTTGCTCCGACGCTTGCCCAGTCGCCGCTCCAGGCCTTCGCCCGGATCCACGCCCTGGCTGCGGGATCCTCGATCGAGCCGGAGCGGCTCGGCCGCCCGCGCGATGCCGAGGCCGCCGGGCGGTTGCGCGACATCGCCACCGTCGTCACCTCCACCGGTGCCGCCCCGGCCCTGCTGGTGGCGGCGATGGTGCACGCAGAGCTCGTCACCGCCGCTCCGTTCGTCTCCCACAACGGCGTCGTCGCCCGGGCCGTGGAGCGGCTGGTGCTGGTGACCAGGGGGGTCGACGAGAAGTCGCTGTGCGTGCCAGAAGCTGGTCACCTGGCGCTGCGAGCGGCATACGAGTCCAACCTGCGGGGGTACGCCGAGGGCGGCGCGGCCGGAGTGCACGCCTGGGTCCTCTACGGTGCGGAGGCCTTCGCAGCAGGGGCCGAGGCGAGCCCGCTGCGTCGCGCCGTCGAGGGCGGCTGATCCCGAACGTACGGGGCAGCCGGACGAGCAGGTGGCACCCGAGGCGTAGACGTCTCGAGTGCCACCGCTGACACGTGAACTCCGCTGGCTACCAAGCGTGCTGTCTCAATGCTGCCTCGGGAATGTCCCGTCGACATGCGCCCTCAAGAAGGGTGGATCGCCGCGTGGGTACCCGGTCTCACGTGTTGTCTGTGAAGTTGTCTGGCTGTGCTGCCGAACCAGGTTCTGGTTCCATGTCTACGCCTGTCCCGGTGCGCTCGCAAGGGCGTGAGGCCTTGACTTTTGTCGTGTCGAGGGGGCGGTCGGGGGGTGGCTGGTAGGCGTGGCGTTAGCGGTCCGGAGGCATGTAACTCACCGTTACGTGCGCTATCAAGCCCGTCGAACGGCTGGGAAGAGATCACGACGGTGAGTTACAAGCGGCGGCCGGCGCCGCAGGGCGGCAACGCCGGTCAGCTGGCGCGACGCTTGCGGTTGTTGGCCCAGACGACGCCACCGACGGCGACCGCACCGCCGACGGCAAGCGCGGCCAGGGTGGGCTTGGCCGGCGGCAGCTGCACCCGGCTGCGCAGGGCCACCGGCTTGCTGAACACCAGCACCGGCCAACCCCGCTCGGCCGCGATCTTGCGCAGGTCACGATCCGGGTTGACCGCGTGCGGGTGCCCGACCACCTCGAGCATCGGTACGTCGGTGATCGAGTCGCTGTAGCCGAAGCACTCGGCGAGGTCGTAGCCCCGTTCGGCAGCGAGCTCCTCGATCGCGCGAGCCTTCACCTCGGCGAAGGCGTAGTAGTCGATCTCCCCGGTGTACTTCCCGTCCACGACCTCGAGCTGCGAGGCCACGACATGGTCGGCGCCGAGCAGCTGGCCGATCGGCTCGACGACCTCGGCTCCGGAGGCGGAGACGATGACGACGTCGCGACCCGCGAGCTGGTGCTCGGCGATCAGGGTGACGGCCTCGTCGTACACGATCGGGTCGACCACGTGGTGCAACGTCTCGGCGACGATCTCGCGCACCGTGGCCACGTCCCAGCCGGCTACGAGGGAGGACATGAAGGACCGCAGCTTTTCCATCTGGTCGTGGTCGGCGCCGCCGACGAGGAAGACGAACTGCGCGTACGCCGATCGCAGCACGGCGCGGCGCGTGATCAGCCCACCGGCCTGGAATGGCTTGGAGAACGCCAGCGTGCTCGACTTGGCGATGATCGTCTTGTCGAGGTCGAAGAACGCTGCGGTCGGCAACATGTCGTCATGGTAGGCGCAGCGCGGTCGCGGACCTGCTCCGCGGACCTCGCACCCACAGGTTGTCCACAGCCCCGCGGACAGCCTCGTTCATCAACAGGCGCCGACCGAGTCGAAGGCCGGTCAGCACCGACGCGGCAGCGTGACGCTCATGAACGCACCCCTCCTCATCACCTCCTCGCCTTCCCTGCGCGACGACCTGCTGCGCCTGGCCGCCGCCGCTGGGGTCACTCCCGATGTCGTGGCCGACCTGCCGGCAGCGCTGCGGTGCTGGTCGGCGGCATCGCTGGTCCTGGTGGGGGCCGACCTCGCCACCGGGTTGGCAGCCCTCGCCCCAGAGCGTCGCGATGGCGTGCACGTGGTGGCTGCTGACCCGGTGGATGGAGAGTCGTTCCGGGTCGCCCTGTCGCTGGGCGCCGAAGGGGTGGTGGACCTGCCCACCTCGGCCGACTGGGTCGTGGAGCGGCTCACCGATGCCGGCGACCCTGGCGCCACGAGAGGCCTGGTGATCGGCGTGCTGGGTGGGTCGGGCGGAGCCGGGGCCACCACGCTGGCGTGCGCGCTCGGTCAGGCTGCGGCTCGCAGGGGGCCCACGGTCGTCATCGACTGCGACCCGCTCGGTCCGGGGGTCGACCGGGTGCTGGGTCTCGACGCCCTGGACGGGTCGCGTTGGGAGGGCCTGTGCCAGACGACTGGTCGGCTCAGTGCCCGCGCCTTGCGCGAGGCCTTGCCACAGCGCAACGGGCTGCGCGCCCTGTCGTGGCGGGCGGGGTCGACGGCAAGCCCGCAGGCCTTTGCCGTGCGCGAGGCGCTGTCTGCAGCGCGTCGCGGTCACGCCAGGGTGATCGTCGACCTCCCCAGGACTGCCGACCCGCTCATCGAGGAGGTGCTCGCCCGGTGCGATGCCGTGATGATGGTGGTGCTGCCCACCGTGCCGGGCGTCGCCTCGGCGAGCCGGCTGTCCGCGCGCCTGGCAGGGGTGGTCGCTCCGGGCATCGTGGTGCGCGGCACCGGCATCGCCGAGACGGATGTCACCCGCGCCACCCGCTTGCCCGTCGTGGGGCACGTACCTCACC
>JBAVCA010000478.1:0-7641 GCA_049586475.1 Nocardioides sp. | reverse complement strand
CCGGCGCCCACGCCGGCGCCGAAACAGTCCTCTCAGGCTGAGCCGGAAGCTCAGACGGCCGCGCGTCAGGGCACCGCTGCGTCGTGGACCTCGCTCGTCGCCTGGTGAGCAGGAGCCGGCTTCGTACGGCGATGCCCACGGGCCGATCCATCGGCCGATCCATCGGCAGATCCCGCGGCAGATCTACGGGTCACCCCACCCTCGACGATCCGTTGGTGGGTGCGCTCTCTGCCGCCGTGGGTGGTCCTGCTGGGTCCCGGGTGCGCGCCCGCAGCAGCGGCGGCTCCGGTTCGGGGGGCAGATGGAGAGCGTCCTGGTGGACGCCGCTGCGGGTGCTGCTGGCGCTGACCGCACTGGCCTTCGGGCTGGGCCTGGTCGCCAAGAGCTCGTGCGTGAGTGACCAGTGGCGCGGAGACGTCGGCTACTCCCACGTCTGCAGCTCGGAGATCGCCGACGCCTACACCGGCACCAGCCTGGTGGAGGGGGGGTGGCCCTGGGCTGCGGACCCCGCGACGCTCGCGCGGCATCCGATCCTTCAGGAGCCTGCGTTGGTCGGCCTGTGGGCCTACGCGACCGCCCGGGTTACGCAGGTGCTAGCGGGTTCGGCGGATCTTCAGGAGCGCTATGCCGTCTCGGCATCTTCGCTACCGTTGGTCCCGGCCGTCCGGCGCGAGCGCGTCGTCTTCGTCGCCGTCAACGCCGTCGCGCTCGCTGGGTTGGCGCTACTCACGACAGTGGCCCTGAGCCGGGTGCACCGTCGCCGCCCGTGGGACGCCGCCGGGTTCGCGCTCTCCCCGCTGCTGGTGCTGACCGGGCTGAGCGCCTGGGACCTGCTGGCGGTCAGCGCGGTCGCGCTCGCGGTACTCGCCTGGTCGCGCCAGCGTCCCCGACTTGCCGGGCTGAGCCTCGGGGTCGGGGCCGCCGCCGGCGTGTGGCCCGTCCTGATCCTGCTTGCCGTCTTCCTCAGTGCGGTCCACACTCGCCGGAAGTCCGAGGTGCTCCCTTGTGCCGCCACTGCGCTGGGGGCGTGGGCCGCGATCAACGCACCAGCCTTACTCTCCGGCCGCGCGCAGTGGGAGAGGTTCTGGGCGTCGGCGATCGATCGGGCACCCGACTCCGGCACCGTCTGGACGATCCTCGACCAGAGCGTCGGGTTGTCACAGGATCTCGTGCTGGTGACGTCCTGGGCCCTGATCGGGTTGTGGGTGGTGGCGGTGGCCGCCCTCTCGCTGCTCGCTGCGGTGCCGCCTCGGGTGAGCCAGGTCGCCCTGCTGCTGGTGGCCGGGTTCGTGCTGCTGCGGCCCTCTTTCGAGCCGCACCAAGCGCTGTGGCTGCTGCCGCTGGCGGCGCTGGCCCGACCGCGCTGGCGCGACCTGTTGGTCTGGCAGGCGTGCGCGATCTTCTTCGCGGCCATGCACTCGTGGTGGCTCGGCGGCTACTTGGCCCCCGGCGGCGAGGGCGAGGCAGGCGCCTACTGGTTTGCCATCGGGGTCCACGTGCTGGGCACCCTCTGGTTGGTCGCAGTCGTGGTCCGAGACCTGTGGTGGCCTGAGCTCGATCCGGTCGAGGAGCGCGGTGCGGCGACGGATCAGGTGACGATGATCCGGTCGAACGTCGTCGCGGTGTAGCGCACCCGAACGTCGATCTCGTCACCGACCTCCGGGACCCTGGCCCCGCTGGGGAGGAACAGCATCGAGGCCTGCATGTGCGGCGGCTCGGCGAACAGTCGCTGCTTGTGGTCGATCGAGAAGGGCGAGCGCACGAAGCCGACTGCGTCCAGGCCACCGCGCGCCAACGTCGAGGCCCGCGCCTTGAGCGAGGACTCGCCCGTGGGGGCCTCCAGGCCGATGCCATGAGCGGTTCCGCCGCTGACGATCAGCAGGTGCCCTGACTTCGGTGCCGTGCGCGCGCGGTAGCCGAAGGAGTCGCCTCGCTCCAGGGGATGGACGTCGAGCACGGTCGAGGTGACTCGCAGCGCGGAGCGATCGCCCAGCCAGAGGCCGGTGCCGATCCGCGGGCGGATCGTGAAGTCGGCGTAAGAGGAGCGCAGCACCTGGAGCTCCTCGGGGCTGAGGTGGCTGATCCAGATGGTGCTCAAGTCGTCCAGGCCGGCGGCGACGGCGTCGTTCAGGAGCCGGCGTACCTCCCCGAGATGTGAGCCCTGGGCGAGCGGCAGGTGCAGGGCCAGTCCCTCGAGCCGGGCACCGGCGTGACGACGGAGCAGGTCGGCGGCCTCCCAGAGCTCGCGGGCGAGCAGGCCGTGCCGCACCATCGAGGTCCGCAGCTCCAGCACCAGGCGCGCACGAGGCTGGCGGGTGAGCAGCGCATCGACGTCCTCGACCCGACCGACGGTGTGGATGACGCGCTCCGCCATCGTCGGGTCGAGGTCCTCGACGAACGGGCGCCAGGGGGTCAGCACGACCAGTGAGCCGTCGAACCGGGTGGCCAGCTCGGGCAGCTCGGTGTAGGTGCCGGCCGCGATCGTGTCGACGCCGAGCCAGGCGCTCTTGCGAGCCAGACGAGCCAGCGTGAAGCCGTACCCGTTGCCCTTGGTCACCGGCACCAGTCCGGGGTTGGCGTCGGCCACCGCCCGTAGGTGGGTGCGCCACCGCTCGCCGTCGACGCTCAGCTTCAGGGTCATCAGCGGCGCTTCATGTAGACGTCGAAGGCTCGGTAGAGCACCCGGTTGAGCGGGAGGTCCCACTCGCCGGCGTACTCGACAGCCTCGCCGCCAGTGCCGACCTTGAACTGGATCAGTCCGGCATGCGGGTCACCAGCGGCCAAGGTGTCGGTGATCCCCCGGAGGTCGTAGACGTCGGCGCCGGCCCCGAGGGCGTCGCAGATCATCGCCCACTGCACGGCGTTGGAGCCGCGCACCTCGCGCTTCTCGGTCGAGGAGGCGCCGTAGGAGTACCACGCGTGCGCGCCGACCCGGATCGCGATCGTCGCCGCCACCAGGTCACCCTGGTGCCGCGCGAACCACAGCCGGAGCCGATCGGGACGCTCGGCGCCGAGCGCTTCGACCATCGTGCGGAAGTAGCTCAGCGGGCGCGGGGTGAAGTGGTCACGGTCCGCGGTGTGCACGTAGAGGTCGTGGAAGGCCTTGAGCTCTGCGTCGGCGTGTCCGGCCTCGACCGGTGTCACCTCGACACCTTCCTTGGCAGCCTTCTTGATGTTGCGGCGCCACTGCTGGTTCATCGCCTTGAGGAGATCGTCCTCGGTGCGGGCGGTGCCGTCGCCGTGGCGCAGCGGGACCTGGAACACGAACTGCGGCTGGCCGGCGGAGAAGCCACCCTCGGCGGCCTGGGGCCGCCACCCCAGCCGGTGCAGCTCGGAGACGACCCGAGCCCCCGCCGCGTCGCGCACCGTGGGCGCGACGTCGTCGAGCCGGTGCACGGCGTCATCGGCGATCCCGGCCTTGATGGCGGCGGCGTCCCAGCGGCGGGTGATGACCGGCGGTCCCATCCGCACGCCGAACGCGCCCTGAGCCGAGAGGTGCGCCGTCAGCGGGGTCAACCAGGCCTCGAGGTCCTCGGAGCCCCAGTCGATCACCGGGCCTTCTGGCAGGTAGGCGAGGTAACGCTTGAGTCGGGGGAGCTGGCGGTAGAGCACCAGCGCTGTGCCGACCAGGGTGCCGTGGTCGAACCAACCCAGCGACTCGCGGCGCCACTCGGCCTTCACCGCACCCCACGCCGGGGTCTGCAGAAAGCTCACCGAGCGCTGGGACTCCACGAAATCCAGGTGCTCGGAGGGGGAGATCACACCGACGGTCAGCACATCACGAGGTTACCGGCCACCGGGGTCCACCGGGGGAGGGCCCGGCTACAACCGCTCGCGCAGCCACGCGAAGTCAGCCAGGTGGTCGTCGGCGTCACCGGGGGTCTCGCACACCACCGGCGCCCCAGCGTCACGGACCACAGCGGCCAGCAGCTCGGGGTCGATCTTGCCGGCACCGAAGTTGGCGTGCCGGTCGGCTCCGGAGTCGAAGTCGTCGCGGCTGTCATTGCAGTGCACCAGGTCGATGCGGCCGGTGATCGCCAGGACGTCGGCGACGATGCTCTCCAGGTCGTTCCCGCCGGCGTGGGCGTGGCAGGTGTCGAGACAGAAGCCGACCCGGTCGGAGCCCTCGGCCGCGGAGATGGCGTCGAAGACCCGATCGATGCGTTCGAGGTAGCGCGTCATCGCGTTGTCGCCACCCGCGGTGTTCTCGATGAGCAGCGCCACCTTGAGGTCGGTGGCCTCGATGGCCTTGCGCCAGTTGTCGAAGCCGGCCTCCGGATCGTCGGCCTTGTTGACGTGACCCCCGTGCACGATCAATCCCTTGGCGCCGATCTCGGCGGCGGCATCGACGTGCTTCTGCAGCAGCTTGCGACTCGGGATCCGGATCCGGTTGTTGGTCGTGGCCACGTTGACGATGTACGGCGCGTGCACGTAGAGGTCGACGCCCGCCGCCGCGGCGTCCTCGCGCAGGGCCGCAGCGCCACCGGCGTAGGCGATCTCCGGACCCTGGTAGCCCTGGGGGTCACCCAGGAAGAACTGCACCAACGGCGCCTTCCGGGCGGCTGCCTCGGCGAGCGGGTCGGTCTGGTCGACATGGGCACCGATCGGGAGCAGGCTCATGGACCCACTGTAGAAATCGCGATGCTGCGCCGCGAGGGCCGGGTCGCTCCTCGTGCGCGCCGACCGTCCCTCGGGAGGAGGGCATGGGGATGGGCGACGGCTAGGATCGGCGTGGACTGCGACCCGGGTCCGTCGGCCGTTCGCGCACCCTTTCCGGAGGCAGCACATGAGCACGATCCGCATCCAGTCGGCCTCCAGGTCGTGGGGCTCGGAGGTCGCGCGGGTCTTCAGCATCGGTCGTGATCCCGACTGCGACATCGTCACCGAGAACTCCTCGGTCTCCCGCGCGCACGCCGAGCTGCGTCCGCTCGGAGCAGGACCTCAGGCAGAGGGCTGGGAGGTCGTCGACATGGGCAGCTCCCTGGGCACCTGGCTCAACGGCCAACGCATCGAGCGGGCCGCCCTCGCCGGGACCACCGTGATCGGGTTCGGCGAGGAAGGGCAAGGCTTCGCCATCACGGTCACGGTGAGCGCAGCGAACGCGCCACCGCCGCTGCCCCCGCCGCTGCCACTGCCCCCGCTGCCCCCGCTGCCACCTTCTGCGGCGCCGCGTTCCGCGATGCCGCCGTCCGCGATGCCGCCTTCTGCGATGCCACTGTCTCCGGGAGGACCTCGGCCGAGCTCTGGCGGGGCGCCGGACGGATCGTCCGTGGACACCACCATGATCGCCGGCCCCCTGGCGATGCCCGCGGCCCCTGGGTCACCCGGTGGTGCGGCACAACCGCCCACGCATCCGGGCCTGCTGATCCGGCGCCGCCTTGATTCCGACCTGCGCTTCGGCGGTGCGTCCGCCGTCCGGATCGGTCGCGACCCGAGTCTCGAGGTGGTGTGCGACGACAGCGCGGTCTCGCGCCTGCACGCGCTCCTGGAGCCCAGCCCGACCGGATGGCGCTGGACTGACCGGTCGACCGGTGGCTCCTTCGTCGACGGTGAGGCGATCTCCACCTTGGACATCGACAGGCCGACCGAGATCAGCCTGGGTCACCCGACTGCCGGCTACTCGATCGAGGTCGTGCCCGTCGTCGCCGCCGCTGACGCGATCGCCGCCATCGCTCGCAAGAAGCGCCGTCGCGCTCTGCTGATCGCGGGGACGGCACTGGCCGGCGCCCTCGCGGTCGCCAGTGCGGTGGTGATCGGCACTGTCCTCTCCGACGATGACCCTGCGGTTGTCACCGGCTCGAGTGCCATGGTTCCTGACACGATGCTCGACACCGCTGAGCTCGACCGGGCCAAGGCCGCCGCGGTGTTCCTCACGGCGATCGACGCCAGCGGCGCGCCGATCTACACCGGCTCCGGCTCCATCATCAGCAGCGACGGCCTGATCCTGACCAATGCGCATGTCGGGAAACCGACCGCTCCGGGCCAAGGGGCTGCCGAGAGCGACGACCCCGCCTTCCTCCTGGTGTCGGTCACCTCGGGATCCGACGACGTCGCGGCCGAGCCGACCTACCGCGCCCAGTCGATCGTCGCCGACGGCTACCTCGATCTCGCGGTCCTCCAGATCACCGGCGATGCGCAGGGCAACAGCGTCGACCTGGAGACCCTCGACCTGCCCGAGCCGCTGCCGCTGGGCTCGAGCAGCGACCTGCGCACCGGTGACGAGATCACCGCCCTGGGTTATCCCGCGATCGGCAACGTCGTCCAGCAGCTCAGCAAGCCGCTGACCATCACCCGCGGCGTGGTCTCCACGTTCCAGGCCGACCCGATCATCGGCACCGATCGCGGCTTCATCGACTCCGACGTCCGCTTGGGATCCGGCAACTCCGGTGGTCCCTCCATCAACGACGCAGGCGAGCTGATCGGCATCAACACCGCCGTCATCACCGCCAACTCCGAATCGGCCGGGGCGATCACCTCCGGATCAGCCCTGATCCGACCGATCGACCTCGCTGCTGCGATCCTCGAGCTCGCTCGCACAGGAGGCGACCCCGACTACGTCTCGCCGTACGTCGACGACCTTCCTCGGGCCGAGGACATGCCCAGCGACGTGTCGTTCGAGTCCGCCGGATGGGTGCGCGACGGTGCCGAGGGCAGCTGCTCCGGCACCAGCACCGTGGCGGCACCGCAACGGATGGCGGTGGCTACCGGCGAGCTGGTCTACGCCGAGTACGTGATCACCGGGATGCCCGACGGCACGCCGATCGGGGTGACGCTCTACTCCCTCGACGGTAGCGAGGTGATCAGCTCCCTGCAGGACATCTGGAGCTTCGGCTCGAGACGCACGTGCATCTACGTGCCCTTCGAGGCCCCCGCACAGGTGCCCGGTGTCAACGGCGTCTTCGTCGTCGGCGAGCAGGCCGAGGCGGTCGCCGACAATCCGCTGGTCTATCGGTAGCGCGGATTCGGAGCCTCCCTCGCGGCGCTGCTAATCTCCAGTGTCTGGGTCGTCCGCCCCACCGATGGGTGTCGGCCGCCCAGACAATGCACCACCGCACCAGCCCTCCTGCCACGGAGAGACCGTGGCCGCTGAGTCCAGAGGAGGTGGGCCGCCATGCGCGCCTACGAAGTAATGGTCATCCTCGACCCCAGTCTCGAAGAGCGCACTGTCGAGCCTTCGCTCGACAAGTACCTCAACGTCATCCGCACCGACGGCGGCACCGTCGACAAGGTCGAGGTCTGGGGCCGGCGTCGTCTGGCCTACGAGATCCAGAAGAACGCCGAAGGCATCTACGCCGTCATCAACCTGCAGGCCGAGCCCGCCACGGTCAAGGAGTTCGACCGCCAGCTCACGCTGAACGAGTCCATCCTGCGCACGAAGGTGCTCCGGCCCGACGCTCGCTGAGCGAAGGGCGTCTCCGCGCCATCTCGACGATGACTGTGGAGAAGCACTTTCCCCTGTCGGTGCCGCACGCCACCATGTGCACAGCACCGATATCACTGGATCACACGATTCTTAGGGAGACCTGACATGGCCGGCGAGACGATCATCACCGTCGTGGGCAACCTCGTCGACGACCCGGAGCTCCGCTTCACCCCCTCGGGTGCCGCGGTGGCGAACTTCCGGATCGCGTCGACCCCACG
>JBAVCA010000477.1:0-5288 GCA_049586475.1 Nocardioides sp. | reverse complement strand
TCGGCGCACCGGCGCTCGCGCTGGGCGCGGAGTTCGTCATCCAGGGCCCGGACGGCATCCGCACGGTGGCAGCCGACGACTTCTTCGTCGACCTCTTCGAGACCGCGATCGCCGAGGGCGAGCTGCTGACCGAGATCCGCATCCCCAAGCACACTGGCTGGGGAGCGACGTACGAGAAGTTCGTCCGAGTCGCGCACCAGTGGTCGATCGTTGCGATCGCCGCAACCGTGCGGGCCGAGGGAGGCACCATCGTCGAGGCGCGCGTGGCGATGACCAACATGGGCTCGACACCCCTTCGGGCCCGCGGAGTCGAGAGCGCGTTGGCCGGGCGGCCGGCCACCGACGAGGCCGTTCGGGCCGCCGCCGAGCAGGCTGCGGACGGTGCCAACCCGCCGTCCGACCTTAACGGCGATGCCGACTACCGACGTCACCTCGCGACGGTGCTGACTCGTCGCGCGGTGCTGTCGGCTGCGGGGGCGTGAGGGGACCTCGTGGACCTCGAGCACCGTTTCACCGTGCCGACCAACGTCGAGCAGACGTGGGCGCACTTCGAGGACCTTGCGGCCCTGGCCGAGTGCTTTCCGGGGGCGAGCCTCACCGAGTCCGACGCCACGTCGTTCGCCGGCTCGGTGAAGGTCAAGCTCGGTCCGATTGCGCTGGTCTACAACGGCTCGGGCACGTTCGTCGACAAGGACGAGGCGACGCACAGCTTTGCCGTCGATGCGAAGGGCAAGGACAAGCGCGGCAACGGGACGGCAGGAGCCAAGGTGCGGTTGTCGATGTCGCAGACCCCCAGCGGGCACACCGAGGTCGAGGTGATCACTGACCTCGCGATCACGGGCAAGCCGGCCCAGTTCGGTCGTGGCGTCATGCAGGATGTCTCCGACAAGCTGCTGGGCCAGTTCGTGATGTGCCTGGAGCAGCGATTGACGACGGGGCCTGCAGCTGAGGCGATCGACGGAGCCAGTGGGGTTGCCGACGGCGGGGAGGTCGCACCCGGGTCGACGCCGTCCGCCGACCCAGCAGGTGCCTCCACAGTCCCGCGCCCTGCGGCAGCACCACCACCAGCCGCGCCGGTCCGGGATGATGCCCTCGACCTCGGGGCGGCCGTCATCCCGGTGATGCTGAAGGGCTACTGGAAGCAGGGGTTGGGCGGACTGCTGGTGGTGGCGTTGATCGTGAGGTGGTTACGCCGCGGCTGACCGTCCGTGCCGCTGCACGCGCCCGCTACAGGACCAGTGGTCCGGTAGCGGGCGTCGGTGCCTCGGGGCCCGGTGCCTGGGCGAAGCGGACGCCGTTGACGCCGGGGGGAAGCCGCGGTTCGACCCATCCGATGGCGATCGCGCCGATCGCGATCGAGCCGCCGACGAGCAGCCCGATGTAGACCCCCGCGAGATCGTGGTCGATCAAGAAACCGGCGGTCACCGGAGCGATGATGCCGGGCAGGGTGAACGACGCCGAGCTGAGGGCGTTGTAGCGTCCGCGCAGGTGGTCGGGAGCGAGGTCGTTGACCAGGGCGGGGATCGTCGGCTGCAGGAGGGTCTCGCCGATGCCGAACA
The DNA here is from genome assembly GCA_049586475.1 of Nocardioides sp. Taxonomy (GTDB): domain Bacteria; phylum Actinomycetota; class Actinomycetes; order Propionibacteriales; family Nocardioidaceae; genus Nocardioides. The sequence goes on along the minus strand of JBAVCA010000477.1, from coordinate 3,729 downwards.
CCGACGCGCAGCCGGCCACGAGCAGCGTGGCTCCAAGAGTTCCGGACACGAGCCCGCAGGCGCCGAGCAGGAGCCAGGCGCCGGCCCAGACGACCCCCATCGCGGCGATGACGCGGGTGCGCCGCAGGCCCTCGATCCGACCGAGCACGAACAGCTGGAGCACGACGATCACCGCCGTGTTGGCGGCGAAGGCGAAGCCGAGACCACGCGTGGACACCTCGCCGACCGCTCGAGCGAAGGCAGGCATGCCGGTGTTGAGCTGGGCATAGCCCACGAAGGCGGCCACGAAGCCCAGTGCCATCACCGGGATCACGGCAGGTTGCCGCAGGACCGCGCGATAGGAGACCTGTTCGAGCGGCACCTCGGGGTCGTGGGTCGGTCGCCCGGCCACGTGACGCAGCGGCCCCAGCAGCAGCACGAGGGCAGGCAGATAGCTCAGGGCGTCGGCGACGTAGATCGCCTGGAAGGTCACCGTCCGGTCGACGTCGACCAGGAAGCCGCCGACGATGCCCCCGATCCCGATGCCGAGGTTGAGCAGGGCGAAGTTCAGGCCGAAGTAGCGCTGACGCTGCTCCGGTGGCACGACGCTCGCGATGAGGCTCTGCACCGCGGGCCATGCCACCCCGAAGGCGACGCCGCTGAGGGCCAGCCCGCAGGCTGCCAACGCGATCGTGTCGGCGATGGCGAGCACCCCGTTGCCGAGGATCAGCAGGACCTGGGTGCCGATCAGCATCACCCGCGCTCCGAAGCGGTCGATGAGTACTCCGCCGGGGCCGGTCAGCGCGAAACCGGCCAGAGGTGGCAGCGCGAGCAGCAGCCCGACGTCGCTCAGCGCGAAGCCCCGCACCTCGTTGAGGTAGACGACGTGGAACGGCAGGACCAACCCGGTGCCCACGAACTCGACGACCACGATCGAGAGCAGGATCCGTCCCTCGCGAGGCAGGTCGTGCCAGAAGGAGGCGATCCCCTGTTTCGGGGGTCGCGACGAGGTGGGAGGGCTGGCGTTCATGAGGCGTCGATCATCCCAGTGCCGCACCGCGGCTCGCCAGCGGGACGCGGCTGTGAGGCTCACCGCCGCAGGCGATCGAGATGGTCTGGACCACTCCCGCCGGCTCGAGCCTCGAGGTCCTACAGTCTCGCTCGTGAAGAAGGTCGCGGCCTACGTCCTGGCGATCGGGTTGCTGTTCGGCATCCTGCTGCTGCCGGCGTACGTCATCTGGTTGGGCAACCAGGCCACCGCGGCGTCCGCCGCGATGGGGGACGAGCCCGAACCGACCACGATCACCAGCTACGACGCGCGGTTCGACCTCGCGGCCGACGGCGACCTCGCCGTGACCGAGAGGCTCACCGTGCTGTTCCCGGACTACACGCCGCGGCACGGGATCTTCCGCTTCTGGGACCGGTACGACGTCTCGGACCCGCACCTGCGCCGCGTCGTCGACGACGTCGACGTCACCCTGGATGGGCGACCCGTGGAGTTCGCCTTGTCCACGCGCGACTTCGGCCGGTTCGACGTCGCTCAGATCGGCTCTGCCGACACCTTCGTGACCCCCGGCGAGCACCTCTACGTGATCACCTACACCGTGCCCGGAGCCATCGAGGAGGGCGAGGTCGGGGGAGCGGCCAGCTCCTTCTTCTGGGACCTGATCCCCTCGGGGTGGGCGCAGGACATCGAGCAGGCCAAGCTGGTGGTGGACCTTCCGGCGCCGGGGCTGGACGTGGAGTGCGGCATCGGTGTCGGACGCCTCGAGGGTGACAGCGTGCCCTGCCAGGTCGAGGGAGCCGGCACCACGCGCCTGGTGGTGACCAGCGGCCCCCTGGCTGACCACACCCCGATCACCCTGCGTGCCGGTCTTGAGATTGCTACTCCGGAGGCGGGCAAGCGGCTGCCCTGGGTCGCCAAGCTCGACCCGGCGCTCGGGCAGAGCGTGGTGCTGTTGGTCCTGGTGCTTGCTCTGGGCGTCCTCGCTGCGATCGGCGGAGCCCTCGCGGCGCGCCGCGCTCAGGAGAGGCAGCCGGCCTTCCCGGTGCTCTACGCGCCGCCCGAGGGCATCGGTCCGGCGCAAGGGGCCTACCTCCTGACCGAAGCCACCGACCGCACCGCCTTCGTCGCCACGCTGCTCCACGCAGCGGAAAGAGGCGCCCTGGACCTGACCCCGCACGGTCGGTCGTGGACGATCACGGACAAGAATGGGGTCGAGGGGTGGCAGGGGCTGGACCCGGTGACCCTCAGCGCAGCGCACCTGCTGGGTGGACCTGGAACGTCGTTCACCGCAGACCCCGACAGCGTCTCGGCCGGACTTCGGCTCAAGACCGAGACCGAGGCGTTCACTGCCGGCGTCAAGCGGTGGGCGCGAGACTCGGGCAATCTCGTCGACCTCCCCTTCGGGCTGGTGCTCGGCTGGTTGGCGGCGGCGGGGCTCATCGGCGCCGTCGTCATCGCCATCGTCAACCCGCTGCAGATGACCATGGTCGGGCTGATTCCCGGTCTGTACGGGATCTTCGCGATCTCGCTGCTTCGGACCGGGGCCGCTACCCGACGTACGGCGCAGGGGCGGGAGCTGTGGTCACAGCTCGGCGGCTTCAAGCGGATCCTGGCGACGCCGTCGGCGGTCGACCGGTTCGAGTTCTCCGGTCGAGAGAACCTCTACACCGCCTACCTGCCTTGGGCGGTCGCCTTCGGGTGCGCCGAGGAGTGGGCGGAGAAGTTCCGCACCGAAATGGGCACCGAGCCGCCGAGCCCGCGCTACTTCGGCCCCGGCTACTACGGCACCACGCTTCCCGCACCGGTCACCGCGATGGTCCACGACTTCGACTCCGCGGTCGACAGCGCGATCTCCTCCTACAACGCCACGCAGGCCTCCAGCTCCGGAGGCGGCGGTGGCGGTGGTGGCGGCGGTGGTGGCGGTGGCGGCGGCGGAGGAGGGTCATGGTGAGCACGGCCCGAACGCACGACCGCCCGCACCCCTCCAACTGACAGGATCCGCCTCATGCTCTTCGTCGTCATCGCGATCGTCGTCGTGGCCCTCGTGGGCTTCGTGTTCGTCGGCTTCAACAAGCTCCGCACCGCCGACGTGCAAGCCGAGGAGGCCTTGGGCGGCATCGACGTGCAGCTCACCCGCCGCGCCGACCTGATCCCTAACCTGGTGCAGACCGTGAAGGGGTATGCCGCCCACGAGAAGGGCGTCTTCGAGGAGGTCACTGCAGCCCGCGCCCAGGTCCAGCAGGCGACGGCAGCCAGGGACGTGCCCGCCATGGCTGCTGCCGACGCCGCACTCCAGCAGGCCCTGGTGCGGGTGCAGGCCGTGGCGGAGGCCTATCCCGACCTGAAGGCGAACCAGAACTTCCTCGACCTGCAGCGTCAGCTGGGCGAGACCGAGGACCAGATCGCGTTCGCCCGGCAGTACTACAACGACGCCGTGGCCACGCTGAACACCCTGGTCGTCACCCTGCCGTGGCTGCTCCTCACCGGGGTGGCAGGAGTCGAGAAGCGCGACTTCTACGAAGCCCCAGCCGTTCACGACGAGGTGCCCGGCGTGGAGTTCTGAGTCGAGCAGTCAGTCGCCGAGCGAGCTCAACGCCTCGTACTCCTCGTCGCTGAGCTCGATGGCCGCCGCTGCGGTGTTGGACTCGAGGTGCTCGACGCTCGACGTTCCCGGGATCGGCAGCATCACCGGCGAACGACGGAGCAACCAGGCCAGGGCCAGCTGCGACGGCGTCGCGTAATGC
>JBAVCA010000476.1:0-12848 GCA_049586475.1 Nocardioides sp. | reverse complement strand
CCCGCGCCTGGGCGTTCGTAGGTCCGGGCCTGCTCACCATCGCCGACTATCGGAGCACCATGCCCTCCCGAGTCGAGCGCCTCATCTCGATGGTCGACACGATCGCAGCCGAGGTCGGCGTCCAGCTCCGGTGAGGCCCACGTTGATCAGGGCGGGCGGAGGCCGAGCAATCCCGCACCTCCCGCGACCTCTCGAGGGCGGCTACCTTCCGCAGATGCTGTGCCATCCGATGCGGTCGTGGAACACTCGCCCGAGCAAGTCCTCTTCATCAGCCGTAGGGCCACGGTCGTGAAGCGATCAGGCAGAGCGGCGCCCACACCACTTCTGCGTAGCAACGCGGGCTCGCGAGCATCGACCGTTGCCGCCAGCGACAAGGCGTGCGACCACCCAGCCGAGCCCGCTGTCGTACCTTGACCACCTTGGAGAACGTCATCTCACACGCTCACATCGATCGTCAGCGCCAAGCCGTCTATCGGGCCGAAGAGACGATCGCGGCAACCTTGAAGCAGGGTGGCACGATCGAGCACCAGGGCTCAACGCTGACCATCGAGGCGGAACGGCAGTTCGGCGACCTGGCCTCCATCGCGACCTACGTCGATCAGGTGCTGGCGCTGCGGCCCATCGCTGGCATGGAGCGCGCCTCAATCCCCGTCACCGTTCGTGAACGCAAGGGCAACCGCCAGGCTCACTACGAGCGCGAGTCGTCCACGATCGCGGTCCCCACTCACCGCCACACCGGGTGGGCGATGCGCGAGACCGTGATCCTGCACGAGCTCGCACACCACCTGGATCCTCAGCCGCACCCAGCACATGGCCCGTCCTACGCCGCGGTGCTCGTCTACCTCTACGAGAAGGTGATGTCGCCGGAGGCCGCCCACCTCCTGCGGGTGCAGATGTGGGGCGAAGGCGTGCTGATCGCTGGAGGCTCCGGCACCGCGACCGCCGCCGGCCCGCGGCCGTCGTCGACGCTCGACAAGATCTCCAAGGTTCTCGCGCAGGCCGAGCGCGCCTCCACGCCGGACGAGGCGGCAACCTACTTCGACAAGGCGCAGTCCTTGGCCACGCGGTACTCCATCGACCTTGCGGTCGCCCGACAGCACGTCGCACGCGCCGAGCAGCGCGAGTCACCGATCCACCGGACCATCGCGATCGGCCAACAGCGTCAGGCGGGCAACAGGCACTTCGTGCAGCTCTTCTTGGCGATCGCTCACGTGAACGACGTCAAGGCCAACATCGCGACCAACTCCACGTCGGTCTACCCCTACGGGTTCCCCTCCGACATCGATGTGGTCGAGGCGTTGTACTCCCACCTGGCGACGCACATGGCCGAGGCCGCCTCGACCTACCTGGCGACCGGCGCCTTCAGAGACACCCAGGTCTTCTCCCGCTCACGGGCCAAGCCCGTCCCTGCCACGGCGCGCGCTGCGCGGTTGGCCTTCTACGACTCCTACGTCGCGACGATCAGCCGCCGCCTCGTCGCGGCGCAGGCCTCCGCGGAACGCGACGCCATCAAAACCGAGGACCGGTCATCGATCAGCACCTCGATCGTCCTTGCCGACAAGCGGGCGGAGGTGCGCGACTACTACGCGCGGGAGTCCGATGCGAGAGGTTCGTGGTCGGGGTGGAAGGGCCGCGCCCAGTCGGTGCCCTCCGCGTCGTCGGCCGGGCGCACCGCCGGCGAACGAGCACAGCTCAGCGGTGGTCGCGCGCTGCCGCGGGCCAAGAAAAGCCTCGGTCGCTGAGGGCCCGCTGGGACCTTCGCGTGTCTGCGAGTGGACCGGTCGTCGTGGCCAACCGTCGCCGAGCCCCACGAGATCGGCGCGGATCGGCCACGATGGGCTGGTGACCACCACCAAGCGCTACCCCTGCGAGCTCGTGACCCCCGCTTTCTTCGGCACCGCCCCGATCCGGATGGTCGCCACGGTGGACATCTCAGCCACAGCTGCTGAGGTGTGGACGGCGCTCGAGGATGCCGCTGCGTGGCCACGGTGGGTCGCAGTGATCAAGGCCGTCGAGTGGACCTCCCCCCGTCCCTTCCAGGTCGGCACGACGCGGACGGTGAGGATGAGCGGCAACATGACCGCCTACGAGGAGTTCATCGAGTGGGAGCTGCACTCGCGGATGAGCTTCCGCTTCAACGAGGCATCAATGCAGGGCGTCAGCGCCTTCGCCGAGCGGTACTTGCTGGAGCAGGTCACGCCCGGGTCGACCCGACTCACCTGGGTGATGGCGATGCAACCGAGCGGCATCAGCAAGCTGATCGTGGGAGGCATGCGCCTGCCTGGCCAGCTTCTCTTGACCAGGATGCTCCGACGCCTCAGACGCCTCGTCGAGTCGGAGTACGCCGCTGCCGAGCGGTAGTCCGCAGAGCCCCTCCGACCGGCGTCGATCGCAGGCTCCGTGGGGCTTGTCACACGCGTGAGAGGTTAACTCCGCGACCCTTGTTGACGTATGTTCAACAGGGTGACCCCCACTTCTTCCCCCCGCCGCCTCCGCCTCGTGAGCGGCGCCGCCCTGCTGGGCCTTGGCGCGACACTGCTGCTCGGTGTGCCTGTGGCTCAGCCGGCAGCAGCGGCGCCCGCCTCATCAGCCTCTTCGACCGAGCGCCTGCCGAAGGTCGCCTCGAGCCGGGTCAACTTCGACCTGGTCAACACCAACGACTCCTCGGTGCTCTGCCTGCCGCTGCCCGACGGCAGGGAGTACCAGGTCCGCGGCCGAATGGTCGGCCCACGCTCGGTGCTCGACGGCAGCGATGCCGTGGTAACCGTCAACGTGCTGGTCCACGACGCGGGCACCGGCGGCTGGTTCTTCAACCTGCGCAAGAACCCGACGTACGACTACGCGACCCAGCTGGCGCGGCGCGGCCAGACCTCACTCGTGCTCGACCGGCTCGGCTACGACGGCAGTCCGCTGCGCAACGGCAACGCAACCTGCCTCGGCGCCCAAGTCCACATGCTCCACCAGGTCGTCCAGCACCTTCGCTCTGGCCGGTTCGACTACCTGGGACCGCGCTCCAGCTCCACGCCCCCCCACGCCTCGCACGTCGTGCTGCAGGGGCACGGCACCGGCGCCACCATCGCGCAGCTCGAAGCGGCTCGTTTCGACGACGTGGCCGGCCTGGTCCTGATGGCCCCGGCCACCACCAGTCCCTCCCAGCTCGCCCTCGAGATGGCTCGTGGCCAGGCTCGGGCTTGCACGAACGAGACCTTCGCGGCGTACGGCGCGACCGCGGCCGACTACGAACGCCTGCTGTTCCGCACCGCACCGCGCCCGCTGCGTCAGGCCGCGATCGCACGTCGCAGCCCCACGCCGTGCGGCGACGTCGCCAGCCTCCCCGGAGCGCTGGCCTCCACCGCGCTGAACGACCGTGACGTCGACGTACCGGTGCTGATGTTGCGTGCCGGCAAGGACGCTCGTCGCTCGGGCGGCGGGGTCTCGATCACGTCGAGCCAGAAGATCACGCGTCGCACGTTCGCCAAGGCGGGCAGTGCCTTGACCCTGGAGAAGTCCGCGCCGAAGATGCAGCGGATCGCGGCCCGCTGGCTGCGCACGCTCTGAGCAACGCCTCGGGTCAGGGTCCGCGCCGCTTGCGCGGACGCTCAGGCGACGACGGTGACGCCTTTCCAGAACGCCACGTGGTCGGCGATCTCGGCGGCCGCGGCCTTCGGCTCGGGGTAGTAGAAGGCCGCGTCCGGGTTGGTCTTCCCGTCCACCTCCAGCGAGTAGTAGGAGGCCGTGCCCTTCCACGAGCACACGCTGGTCGTCGAGGAGGGGCGGAGCACCGCTTGATCGACCGAGGAGGCCGGGAAATAGTGGTTGCCCTCGACGACGACCGTCGCTTCGGAGGTGGCAATGACCGTGTCGTTCCACATGGCGCGCATGCTGGCACGCTAGCCCTATGAGCCAATCTACTTCCGAGTCGATCGTCGTGGTCGACGTCCCCGAGCGCAGCCGTTACGAGATCACCGTCAACGGCACGATCGCCGGCTTCACCGAGTACGTCGACCGCGACGCGCGCGGCGACGGAGGGGAGTCCGGCGATCGCGGGGTGGAGCGAGTATTTCCGCACACCGTGATCGAGGAGGAGTTCGGCGGGCGCGGGTTGTCCACCGTGCTGATCGCCACGGCCCTCGACGCGGCACGCGTCGACAACCTTGCGGTGATCCCGGAGTGCTCCGCCGTGCAGCACTTCATTGCCGAGCGCCCCGACTACGTCGACCTGGTGCCCGCCTCTCGCCGAGCCGAGTTCGACCTCTGAACGCCGCCGCGTCAGCCCGGTGGCTTGGCGGACTGGCGCTGCTCAGCCAGCCGGTGGTGATCGTGGCGCAGCTCGTGGTCGCCACGCGCTGGGAGACCCCGTACGACCTCACCCGCAACACCATCAGCGACCTCGGGGTCGTCGGGTGCGGGACGATCGAGGCCGCGAGCGGACCGGTCCAGGCCTGCTCGCCGTGGCATGCGGGGATGAATGTCACCTTCGTCGTGATCGGATCGCTGTTGGCGATCGGCGCCGTGCTGTCGGGTCCTGCTGTCCGCCAGGCAGTGGGCGCACGGCTCGCGGGAGTGGGGACGGCACTGCTGGTCGTCGCCGGGATCAGCTCAGCAGCGGTCGGGCTGGTGCCGCTCGACGTGGACGGTGAGCTGCACGCGCTGGTCGCGACGCCGGTCTTCGTCACGCAGCCGGTCGCGCTGTTGCTCCTCGGCGCGGCGCTCGTAGCGAGGTGGCGCCGGCTGATCGGCGCGGTGATCCTGGCCTGCGGCCTGGTAGCCGCGACCGGGTCCGTTGCCTTCGCGGTGACCCTGGTGACCGGAGATGTGGGGGGACTGTACGAGCGGATCGCGCTGTGGCCGTGCCAGGTGGGCGTCGCCGTGCTCGGATGGGACGTGCTGCGTGCCCACCGACACCCGGTTTGGGAGACTGCAGCGTGACCATCGTGATGGGCGTGGAGTCCTCGTGCGACGAGACCGGGATCGGCTTCGTCCGCGACGGCGTACTGCTGGGTGAGGCGTTGGCCTCGAGCATCGAGGAGCACGTCCGTTTCGGCGGGGTGGTGCCCGAGATCGCGGCGCGCGCACACGTGCAGGCAATGGTGCCGACGATGCGCACCGCGCTCGAGGACGCCGGGCTGGCCTGGCACCAGGTCGGTGCCGTGGCTGTCACCGCCGGCCCGGGTTTGGCGACCGCGCTGCACGTCGGGGTCGCGGCAGCGAAGGCCGCAGCCCTCGCCCTGGGCGTGCCGTTGTACGGCGTGCACCACCTGGCCGGGCACGCCGCCGCCGACACCCTCGTCCACGGACCGCTACCTGAACGCAGCATCGTGCTGATCGTCAGCGGCGGCCACACGAGCCTGCTGGCCGTTGACGACCTCGTCCGCACTCCGATCCGGCATCTCAGCGACACGCTCGACGACGCGGCGGGCGAGGCCTTCGACAAGGTGGCGCGCCTGCTCGGGCTGCCCTATCCCGGCGGCCCCTCGGTCGATCTCGCTGCCCGCAACGGCGATCCTGACGCGGTGCGCTTCACCCGGCCGCTGAGCGGGGCGCGTGATCCGGCACTGGGCTTCTCCTTCTCCGGGCTGAAGTCCGCGGTCGCGCGCTACGTCGCTGCCCCTCGCGACCCGGGGGTCAGCACGGATGACATCGCGGCCTCCTTCCAGGAGGCGGTTGCGGACACCGTGACCCGTAAGGCGATCCTGGCCTGCCAGCTCGAGGGCGTGGACACCTTGGTGATCGTCGGCGGAGTCGCTGCCAACAGCCGGATCCGAGGGCTGGCCGAGGAGCGCTGCGCCGCGGCCGGCATCGAGCTGCGCGTGCCGCCACCGCGACTGTGCACCGACAACGGCGCCATGATCGCCGCGATCGGAGACCTGCTCGTCCGCGAAGGCGCTCGTCCCAGTGCCAACAACCTCGGCGCCCGCTCCTCGATCCCGTTGGAGCTCGCTCGGATCGGCGACTGAAGCCACCGCTGGCCGTGACCGCTGGCCGAGACCGCGGACCGCTGCGCCGAGTTGAGCCAGAGTTCGGGGTCGAGACGGCGTGTTAACACGCCGACTCGACCTCATCACGGTCGAGACGGGATGAGGCGTTGGACACGGTGCGGGGTTCCCGGATGCCTGCGAGGGCCGGCATCTGGTCCAATGGCGCCATGCAGATGCTCGACGCCTTCCGCCAGCGCGTGGGGAAGTACGTCCTCGAGCGGACCATGCGCAACGGCCTGGATCTGCGCAAGCTGCGCTTCCTGCCCGACTCGGTGACCCTGCCGTTCAAGCGCGAGGGGCTGGACCCGGTTCCGGACATGGCCTCGTTGCGCGCGAAGGACCCGGTGGCTGAGCTCGCCACCCTCTTCGGCCGCAAGGTCTGGCTCGTCAGCGGGTACGACGAGGCGCGCGAGGCGCTGGCCGACGGTACGTCGTACTCGAACGACCTGGGTCAGTTCGTCTCCCAGGAGGGTCGCGACGACTCGGAGAAGATCGGCGGGCTCGGCATGACCGACGCCCCGCTGCACACCGCCCTGCGCCGCTACCTGACCCCGGAGTTCACGATGCGCCGACTGGCGCGCTTGGAGCCGGAGATCGAGCGCGTGGTCACTGAGCGGCTCGACGCCATGGAAGCCGGCGGCCCGGTGGTCGACCTGGTCAGTGAGTTCGCCTTTCCCGTGCCGTTCCAGGTAATCTGTGAGCTGCTCGGGCTCCCGGTCGAAGATCGCGAACGCTTCTACAGTCTCGGCATCGCCCGTTTCGACCTGAGCGAGGGTGGGGCCGGCATGTTCGGCGCGGCCGCTCACACGCGTGACTTCCTGATCAAGGCCGTCGCTGCTCAGCGTGAGGAGCCCGGCGACGGACTCATCGGCGGGCTCCTGAGGGAGCATGGCGACGAGCTCGACGACCTGACTCTCGGCGGAATCGCCGACGGGGTCTTCCTCGGTGGCTATGAGACGTCGGCCTCCATGCTGGCGCTGGGCTCCTACCTGCTGGCCGACAGTCCGGAGGCGATCGCCCTGCTCCGCGACGACCCGGCTTCGGTCGACCGGGTGGTCGAGGAGCTGCTCCGCCACCTCACCGTCGTGCAGGTGGCATTCCTGCGATTTGCCAAGCGCGACCTGGTGCTGGGCGGCAAGCAGATCTCCGAGGGAGACGCAGTCGCGATCTCGCTTCTGGGAGCCAACCGCGACCCACGCCTCGGCGACGGGCTCGACACGTTCGACCCGGATCGCGCCCCCACCCGCCACCTCTCGTTCGGCCATGGCATCCATCGGTGCGTCGGCGCCGAGCTGGCCCGGATGGAGCTCCGGATCGCGCTGCGTGCCCTGGCCCAGCGGTTCCCGGACATCGCGGTCACGGTGCCGGCCGAGGACCTGGAGTTTCGCAAGCTGTCAGCCGTGTACGGCGTCGAGGCGCTTCCGGTCAGCCTGTACGGCGCCGAGCCGTCCTCGGTGTTGAGATGACCCCGGTCGACCGGTGCCTACGACGATCGCCACGAATCCGCAGCGCCACCAGACCCGTGGCAAGCACACCCAGGGCGCCGAGACCATAGAGCACGGAGGCCGGGACAGTGCCAGACCCGGTCCGTGCGTCACCTTCTCCCACGGTTGACGCCTGGCCGGGCTCGGCTGCCAGGTCCGCGCAGATCCCGGGCTGAGCGGCAGACCCCGTCGAGGACACCGCGAACGCATACATGGAGGTCTGCCGGTCACCGTCGGCACTCGAGACGGAATAGGCGAGCGTGTGGATCCCGTCCGCGAGCGGTGCCGAGGTGGCACAGATCGTCTGGTCGTCGGCCAGGGCCGGTGAGCCGAGAGCGACCTGCTCGCCGTCCGGATCGATGATCGCGACCGATGGCACGCTGTCGGGGTCGAGAGCGGTGAAGACGAGGCGCACCGAGGTCGTTCCGATCGCCACCTCGTCGCCCGGACCGGGTGATCCCTCCAAGAGGTCGCCATGCGCGCTGGCCGGGGAGGTGCTCAGCAGCACCAGCCCACAGACGAGGGCAAGGCCGGCGGCAGGCCGGACGGAGCGCCTCAGGAGAAGTCGGCGCATGCCAGCCGGTTGTCCATCGCGCCGGCGGGGTGCACGACGATCGAAGGTGCTCGCTGGCCGACCTCCTGGTCGCTGGTGATCGTGGCCTCGCCGGACCCGTCGGCATCGGAGGTGAAGGCGAGGTGGATCTCGTTGGGCGGCAGGTCGCTGCCGTCAGGGTCGAACTTGAAGTGCGCGCCGCCTCCGTCCGCCGAACAGACCTGGTCGTGCAGGTGGGAGAGGTACTCCGTGTTGGCCTTGAGCCCGGTCAGGCGGATGGTCACCGTGGTGCCGTCCGCGTCCTGGGCCAACCAAGCTCGACCCGCGGTGGTCTCACTGCCCGGCGGGGCGGTCGCCAGGACACCGAAGTCACCCGAGGTCACCTTGCCGTCCGCCTCGTCGGCCGGAGTCGCGTCGGGGTCGTTCATCATCATCATGCCGTCCATGCCGTCCATGCCGTCCATGCCGTCCATGCCGACGGGGCCGTCCATCGGGGCGGCCATGTCGTCGCCGCACGCGGCTGTGGCGAGGACCAGGGTCAGGGCGGCGGCGGTGGCCGTCACTCGTAACAGCTGCATGGCTGTCACGGTAACCAACGCCCCCGGTGGACTCGTCCGCCGGTTACCCCCGGTTTATATCGCCGGCTACTTGCTGGTCGCGCGGGCGTACTGGCGCACCGAGAGAGGCACGAATACCGCGAGGATCAGGACGACCCAGCCCAAGGTGTACAGGATCGGATGCTGCATCGGCCAGGCGGTCGGCTCGGGGAGCCCGGCCCCGATGTTGCCGAAGAGCTCGCGGCAGGCCTGGGTGAGGGTGGAGACGGGATTCCAGTCGACGATCGTGCGCAGCACACCGCTGAAGCTCTCCTGCGGCACGAAGGCGTTGGAAACGAACGTCAGCGGCATGATGACGATGAAGGAGGCGTTGTTGATGACCTCCACGCTGGGCACGAGCAGGCCGACCAGGGCCATCACCCAGCTGATCGCGTAGGCGAAGAGCAGCAGGAGCAGAAACCCGGCCATCATGTCGAGCACACCTTCGCGCACCCGCCAGCCGACCAGGAGTCCGGTCAGCGCCATGATGATGAGTGACAAGACGTTGTAGACCACGTCGGAGGTCGTTCGACCCACCAGCACCGCAGCCCGCGACATCGGGAGTGAGCGGAAGCGATCGATGATGCCTTTCTGCATGTCCTCGGCCAGACCGGCGCCGGTGAAGGTGGCGCCGAAGACCACGGTCTGGGCGAAGATCCCGCCGATCAGGAACTCCTTGTAGTCGACCTCGCCCGGCACCGAGATCGCCGCGCCGAAGACGTAGGCAAAGAGCAGCACGAACATGATCGGGCTGATCAGCACGAAGATCAGCACCTCTGGCACCCGCTTGATCTTGATCAGGTTGCGCTGGGCGACGACCCACCCGTCCGTGACGGCTTGCTGGGCGCTCATGCGGAGGCTCCTTCGACATTCGGATCGCTGGTGGCGTCGGCTGCCGCACCGTGGCCGGTGAGGCTGAGGAACACGTCGTCGAGAGTGGGACGACGCAGTCCGACATCGAGGAGCGCGATCGAGGAGCGCTCGAGCTCGGTGAGCACGTGCTGGAGCGCAGCCGCCCCGCCGGTGACGGCTGCGGTGACCGTGCGGTCGTCCACCTGCACCTCGCCCACAGCGACCCCTGCCAGTGCGCGCACGGCGCCCTCGAACTGGGTGACATCAGCCAGCACCAGCTCGACTCGCTCGCCGCCGATCTGGGACTTGAGCTCATCGGCAGTGCCCTGCGCGATCGCCTTGCCATGGTCGATCACGACGATCTCGTCGGCAAGGCGGTCGGCCTCCTCGAGGTACTGGGTGGTCAGCAGCAGCGTCGCGCCCGAGCTCACCAGCTCCTTGATCACGTCCCACATCTGCTGGCGGCTGCGCACGTCCAGCCCAGTGGTGGGTTCGTCGAGGATCAGCACCGGCGGCTCGGCGACCAGGGCGCCGGCCAGGTCGAGCCGGCGGCGCATCCCGCCGGAGTAGGTCTTCGAAGGTCGGTCGCCGGCGTCGGCGAGGTCGAAGCGCTCCAGCAGTGCCCGGGCGCGGGTACGGGCCGTGGCCTTGTCGAATCCGTAGAGCCGGCCGACCATGGTGAGGTTCTCGAAGCCGGTGAGGTGCTCGTCGACGGCGGCGTACTGTCCCGAGAGCCCGATCTTGCGACGCACCCCCTGTGGGTCACCGATCACGTCGATGCCGGCGACGGTGGCGGACCCGGCGTCGGGGACCAGGAGCGTGGCCAGGCAGCGTACGGCGGTGGTCTTGCCGGCGCCGTTGGGGCCGAGCAGAGCCAGGACCTTGCCCTGGGGGACGGTGAGGTCGAGCCCGCTGAGGGCCGTGACCTCCTTGTAGCGCTTGACCAGGCCGCGGGCCTGGATCATGTCGACCATGGCGTCGTCCTCCTCAGGGGTTGCGTGCTGCCAACCCGTGCAGACTAGACACTGCCTCCGACAGTCGAGTTCGCGGTGGGTCAGGCCGGTCGCGACGGTAACGCGCGGGTGACGGCCCACGCAGGACTGCCGCAGTAGCGCAGCGGTCCTGCGGCGGGGCTGTCGGCCCGGTCGCGTTGATACGGCAGGGTAGAGGCGTGCACTACGTCGGCATCGACCTCGCTTGGGGGGAGCGGCAGCCCACCGGGCTGGCGGTCCTGGACGCCGACGCGCGCCTGCTTCACCTCAGTGCCGTGCGGACCGACGAGGAGATCGAGGCCGGCCTCGCCGTCTATGTCGACGGCGACTGCCTCGTCGCGATCGACGCGCCCCTCGTCGTCAAGAACGCCACCGGCTCGCGGCCGGCGGAGAAGGCGCTGAGCAAGGACTTCCGCCGGTTCGACGCCGGGACGCACCCGACCAACACCGGCAAGCCGGAGTTCGCTGCGGGCGGCCGCGGCGCAAAGGTGGCCAAGCTGCTGCGGCTCGACATCGACCCCCGTTCGGGGCGAGCCCGGCGCGCGATCGAGGTCTACCCGCACGCGGCCACGATCGTGCTCTTCGGACTGAGCAAGGTCTTGAAGTACAAGAACAAGCCGGGTCGTGACCTCGAGCTGCTGCGCGCTGAGCTGTTGCAGCTGATGTCGCACGTCGAGGCCACCGTCACCACCGACGAGGCGTGGGCCGGGCTGCGCCAGCAGGTCGAGCGGGCGACCCGAAAGAGCGAGCTGAGGGTCGTCGAGGACCAGGTCGACGCGGTCGTGTGCGCGGTGGTGGCGCTCGTGGCCCACCGCACGCCCGATCTCGTCACGACGTACGGCGACCTGGACACCGGGTACATCGTCACCCCGGCCCTGGGCTCCGCCCCGACGCGTACCGACGTGGTGCGCGAGGCGGTCCAGGCGTATGCCGCCAACCACCCGGATCTTGTCGCCGCAGGTGACGAGGCGGTCGCTCTGGTGCAGGGGATCCTCGACGAGGCCGGCATCAACTACCTCTCGGTGACCGGACGCACCAAAGCGGTCGCCTCTTTTGCCGAGAAGGCCGAGCGGATGGTGGCCGGAGTCCCGGCGTACTCCGACCCGCTCACCCAGATCACCGACCAGCTCGGCGTGCGCGTCATCACCTACGTCGAGGACGACGTCGACGCGGTCGCCGACCTCCTCGGGGAGCAGGTGATCGTGCAGGACGATCGCGACATGGGGCAGGAGACCGCCAACGAGGGCCGCTTCGGTTACGCCAGCCGGCACCTGATGATCGCTCTGGACCCGGCGCGTGAGGGCCATCCCTACTTCGAGCACCTGCGCGGCCGGGCTGCGCAAGTGCAGGTGCGCACCGTGCTGCAGCACGCGTGGGCCGAGTTCGAGCACGACATCCGTTACAAGGGGACGGTCCCGTCCGAGCACGCCCGTGAGTTCGATCGCCGCTTCGCCCTGGCGGCCGGGCTGCTGGAGCTCGCTGACCGTGAGTTCTCCCAGATCCGTGAGCGGCTGCGCGGGGTGGCGCCCGAGGTGCGGGTCGTCGCCGACGACGACCCGCGGATCGACCCCCGTGAGCTGGCCGCTTTCCTCGCCGGGCAGTACTCCCAGGCCGGCTGGTCACGCACCGAGCACTACAGCTGGATCTCAGGACTGCTGCTCGAGCTGGGCATCACCTCCCTCGACGAGCTGGGCGAGGTCCTGCGCGCCGTCGACGAAGCCGCCATCACCGAGCGGATGGATTACCGCCACCCGCCGGGCGCCGTACGCCGCCTCGACGACGCGTTGCTGTGGACCTATCGCGAGGTGTTCGTCGGCCTGCACGGCAACGCCCACCGCAGCGACGGACTCGCCGGCCGGCTGGCCAAGCTCGCACCAGACGCCTCACCGGGATAGTCCCTGACGTTTGGCACGCTTCCGCGGCGTGTCGTGGTGCGAAAGGTCAGGGACTATCCCTGGCCGCTACCCGCACCAGACGTCAGGCGGGGATGCCGTCGTCCTGCGGCGTGGGTCGGCCAGCGAGGCACTGGCCGAGCGTGATGGCCTTGTAGCGGGCGAAGTCGGGGGAGGAGACCGCGGCTGCGGGGTAGTCCCGCGGGGGCAGTGCGGCGTAGTAGCGAACCGCCTCCAGGAGATCCGCGGAGGCCTGGCTGTCGAGCTCGACGTCCTCGGCCTCGGCCAGCGGGAGCGCGCGCTCGAAGCTGGCGACGGTCTCGTAGAGGTCGCCGGCGTTGAAGGCCGCGATGCCGGCAGCGACCTCGTCGCAGGCTGCCCCGGCCGAGGTCCCGTCGGACGGGGCCCGCTCCGGTGACCCGTCTGGCGACCGGTCCGGTGCGCGATCCGGGATCGAGCTCAACATCGAGGCGTTGCCCAACGTGCCTGCTTCACCTGAGG
>JBAVCA010000475.1:0-1694 GCA_049586475.1 Nocardioides sp. | reverse complement strand
GCTGCGGCCCGATCGGTCTGGGCGTGATCGCGATGCTCAAGGCCCAAGGCGTGCGCCGGGTCGTGGCCAGTGACTTCTCCCCGGGCCGCCGAGCCCTGGCCGAGCGGATGGGCGCCGACCTTGTCGTCGACCCGAATGAGCAGTCGCCGTACGAGGTCTTCTCGGAGAAGTACCTCGACGCCACCAGCCTGCTCGAGCTCGCGGTCGGCACGATGGAGAAGCTCCGCGCGCTGCCCCTGCTGCCCTGGCAGCACGTCTTCCGCGCCGCCGAGCTAGCCGGCGCGACACCCAAGGGGCCGGTGGTCTTCGAGTGCGTGGGGGTGCCAGGGATCCTCGACAGCATCATCGCCGCGGCGCCGGTCTACGCGCGGGTGGTGGTGGTGGGCGTCTGCATGGGTGCGGACCGGATCCGGCCGTCGATCGCCATCAACAAGGAGATCGACCTGCGTTTCGTGCTCGGATACACGCCGGCGGAGTTCCGCGAGGCGCTGCTCCTGCTGGCCGACGGGAAGGTCGACCCGACGCCCCTGATCACCGGCACCGTCGGGCTGGAGGGTGTGGCGGACGCCTTTGATGACCTCGCCGACCCCGAGACCCACGCCAAGATCCTGGTGGAGCCACGTCGATGACCGCTGGGCTCGAGGTGCCGATCCTGGTCGGCGTCGCCCACGCCTCCGAGCGACTCGGTGAGGCCGACTACGCGGGCCTCTCCCCGGTCGACCTGGCGGCGCGGGCGGCGAGCCTGGCGATCGAGGACACCGGCGCCGGGACCGGGATCAAGGCGCTGCTGGACCTGGTGGCCTGCACCCGTCAGTTCGACGAGTCCTTTCCGGGGCTGCCGGCGCCGCTGGGGCGGTCGGACAACTTCCCGCGCTCGGTCGCACGCCGCCTCGGGGTGGATCCGGAGCGGGTGATCTACGAGGTCTCGGGCGGGCAGTCGCCCCAGCACCTGGTCACCGAGCTGTGCGGCGAGCTGGCTGCGGGCAGCTGTCGAGTCGCGTTGGTCGCGGGATCGGAGGCGATCTCGACGGTGCTCGATCTCGCTGCCCGCGAGGACAAGCCCGACTTCACCGAGCACGTGGACGGGCAGGACGGCGATCGCGGCGCGGGGTTGGAAGGACTCACCTCGCGCTACCAGGCCGGGCACGGGCTGGTCGACGCCCCGACCCAGTACGCACTGTTCGAGAACGCCCGACGCTCGCGGCTCGGGTTGTCCCGCGCTGAGCTGGCCGCCGAGATGGGAGCCCTGTTCGCCCCCTTCACCGAGGTCGCCGCGGCGCACCCGCACGCGGCGGTGCGGCTGCCCCGCAGCGCCGAGGAGCTCGTCACGGTCACCGAGGCCAACCGGCTGATCGTCGACCCGTATCCCAAGGCCGTGGTGTCGCGGGAGAAGGTCAACCAGGCGGCCGGGCTGGTGCTCACCACCGAGCGGATCGCGATCGAGCTCGGGATCCCGCGCGAGCTGTGGGTCTACCTGCGCGGTCACAGCGACCTGCGCGACCGGGAGCTGATGCGCCGCGCTGACCTGAGCGTGGCCACGCCGGCCGTGACCGCCATCAGCGCCGCCCTGGACCTGGCCGGCATCGGGCTGGCCGACGTGGCGTCGTTCGACCTGTACTCGTGCTTCCCGGTCGCGGTCTCGCTGGTGGCCGACGGCATCGGGCTGGCCCACGGCGACCCGCGCGGCCTGACCG
>JBAVCA010000474.1:0-4464 GCA_049586475.1 Nocardioides sp. | reverse complement strand
CGAACTTCATCCGAGCGCCCCGTCCGTAGCCGAGCCGGCGCCGGGCCAGGGAGTCGGCGATGTCATCGGTGGTCACCTCGACGTGGGCGGGGAGCCCCTCGAGGATCGCAACCAGGGAAGGTCCATGAGATTCACCCGCGGTGAGCCAGCGCAGCATGGGGTCAGTCTTCCATCGACCACGCAGCGGCCCCGACCCTCACCCCGCAGTGAGACCGTCGAGCAACGGTTCGCCCAGCAGGACGCCGAGCAGAGCGCCGAGCAGCAGGAACGGTCCGAACGGAAAAGGCCTCTTGAGCAGCGACCGGTCGCGCCGCACGATCGCCAGCGCCAGACCGGGGAGCGCGAAGATCAGGAACGGCGCGTAGAGCCCCACGGCGTACTCCGCCCACCCGAGGTAGCCGAGCACGAAACCCAGCAGCGCGGAGAGCCGGACGTCGCCGAAACCCATGCCGGCCGAGCGGACGAACCACAGCACCCAGAAGAAGGAGCGTGCGGCGACCATCCCGATCAGTCCGCGCACCAGGTCATCCGCGGAACCGCTCAGCGCCCAGGCCACCAGACCGTAGGTCAGGGCCAGGGCGAGTGCCGGTAGGACGAGGCGGGTCGGCAGCAGTCGACAACGCAGGTCGATGATGGCCAGCGTCGCACCGAGCGGCGCCAGCGGCAGCACCAGCAGCAGCGTCCACCCCCAGCCCAGGCCCCACCCCAGCAGGGCACCGACCACGGCGGCGAGAGCGATGACGAGAGGAGCGAAGTCGGGTGAACGCGCCATCTCGGCGTACGGCGGCTTGGGTCCCTCGTCGATCAGCAGCTGCTGGGCGGGGGTCGGCAGGGCACTCCGTTCGGCGCCCACGTCGGGGTCGACCTCCGGCACCGGCTCAGGCTCGGGCAGTCGGGCGACGACCAGGGGCATCAGCGCTCCCGCGCCCCCGCTCGCCAGGGCCGCGAGCAGCCCGACTACCACGTCGTTCATCTCTGCGACCGCGCCTGGAGCGCGGCCAGGCCTGCCGCCCGCATCTGCACCAACGGGGCAGCGCGTGCGGTGAAGAGTGTGAACTGGAGCGCCGCTTGGTGCACGAGCAGGTCGAGGCCGCTCACCAGCACCTGCCCGGAGGAGAGTGCGGTCGCCGCGAGGGGGGTCGGCCACGGGTCGTACAGCGCCTCGAAGATCACCGGCACCTCGCCGCAGGCTGCAACGAGGGCTTTCCCTTGGGCCTCGGCCGGGATCGTGGAGACGATCACGCTGCCATCCAGCCGGGTCCCGGCGCCCACCCTCGCCAGGTCTGCCCAGATCACCTCCGGCCCGGATTCGTGGGCGAGGACGGCGCCGATGGTCTGCGCTGCTCGGCCTTGCTCCCTTGAGAAGACCCGCACGGTACGAGCGCCCAGGTCGCACAAGGCCAGGCCCAACGACGCCGCCGTGGCTCCCGCACCGAGGATGCTCACCTCCGTGACCTGACCGGTGAACCGTTCACTCACGGCAGCCACGGCCCCCGGGCGATCGGTGTTGTCCAGCAGGAGGCGACCGTCGTCGAAGACCACGGTGTTGGCCGCGCCGGCGGTGCGTGCGCGCTCAGTGACCTCGTCCCCGAAGGCAAGCACCTCGCGCTTCAGCGGCATGGTCAGGGACAGGCCCCGCCACCGGCCGCCCTCCGCGAAGAAGCGCGCCAGTCCGCCCGACGGCACGCGCACCGCGTCGTAGCTCCAGTCGAGGCCCAGAGCGTCGTACCCGGCGCGATGGAGCACCGGGGACAGCGAGTGGTCGATCGGGTCACCGAGGACGGCGCATCTCATCGCCGCGTCCCTCAGCAGCGATCCGACTGCGTGGCGCAGTAGTTGTCCAGCTCGGACTTGAAGCTGTTGAACTCCTCGAAGGACTCGGTGAACTTGGTCTCGCCGGTCTCCAGGTTGACGGTGACGTAGAAGAACCACGGTCCTTCTGCAGGGTTCGCCGCGGCCGCGATCGCGTCGTCGCCCGGCGCCTCGATCGGCCCCGGCGGCAACCCCTTCTGCCGGTAGGTGTTGTACGGCGAGTCGGAGACGGAGTCGATCTCGTCGATCGTGAGCCGGGTGATCGGGCCACGACCGAGCGCATAGTTGACGGCTGCGTCGATCTGCAGGAAGCCCGCGCTGGGGTTGGGCTCGATCTCGAGCCGGTTGTAGATGACCCGGGCGACCTTCGGCATGTCGTCGCCGCGCCCCTCGGCCTGCACCAGGCTGGCCACGGTCATCAGCTCGTGCGGCGTGTAGCCCAGGTCAGCCGCCGCCTGCTCGAGACCGGAGGACTCTGCAGCTTGACGCCACCGATCGACCATCGCGGTGACCATGGAGATCGGCTTGGCGTCCGGACCGAATGCGTACGTCGCCGGGAACAGGTAGCCCTCGGGGTTCCCGTCGGCATAGTCGGGCAGGCCGATCTTGGGGCTGCGGGTCGCCTTCGCGAACTTCTTGGCCTTGAAGTCGGTGCTCTCGGCCAGGATGTCGACGATCTGGTCGACGCTCAGTCCCTCCGGCACCGTGACAGCGTTCGACACGATGTTGCCGGGGTCCACGAGGATCGCCAGCGCGTCGGAGGCGGCCATCTCGCGCTTGAGCTCGTAGAAGCCGACCTGAATGCCTCGGGAGCCCTCGTCGTCCAGGGCGGCCGCGGCGGTGAAGGCCTCGACCGAGGCGACGACCTCGGCCTCCTTCAGGTTGCGGCCCATGTCGCTGATCGAGTCGCCGGAGACGACCTGGAAGGCGACCTTGCCCTTGCCCGGTCCGGAGAAGTCCTCAGCCGTCTCGAACTGGTCGCGCAACGCCTCGACGCCTCGAGTGATCCCGAAGTAGAGGCCGGTCCCGACGACCGCGAGGATCAGCAGCACCGGGATGCAGCCCGACCACCGACGCGTCTTGCGTCGGCTGCCCTCAGGCAGCGGCAGCGGCTCCTCGGGGAGGTCCTCGTCGAGGGGGGCTGCGTCGTGCTCAGTCATCGTGCTCCTGGGTTAGGCCGACGAGCTCTCCGGGAGGGTTCCCGGAGGCGCGCTCGCTGTCGAGTGCGTGCTGGAGGATGAACACCGCGGCGGCCTGGTCGACCACCGCCCGGCGTTTGGCGCCCTTCGTGCCACGGTCGCGCAGCATAGCCTCCGCCGAGACGGTGGTGAGACGTTCGTCGCACAGGCGGACCGGCGACGGCTCGACTGCGCGGGCGAGCCGGTCGGCGAACTCGCGCACCTTCATTGCTGCCGGGCCCTCGCGTCCGGAGAGCGAACGGGGCAGCCCGACCACCACCTCGAGCACACCATCAGCGCTCTCCTCGGTGATCTCGGCCACGATCTGCTTGATCCGGCGCAGATCTCCCTTGCCGGTGCGAATCGTCTCCACCGGGGTCGCCAGGAAGCCCGAGGGATCGCTGCGCGCGACTCCGATCCGGGCGTCACCCGGATCGATGCCCAGCCGTATGCCGCGCCGCACCCGTGCCTCCTGCCCGCTCAGACCGCGGCAGCAACGGCGGCGACGACGGCGGCGAGCGCCTCGTCGAGCCTGCTGGTGTCCGAGCCGCCGCCTTGAGCCACGTCCGCCTTCCCACCGCCCTTGCCGTCGACGAAGGGCGAGACCGCGCGCAACAGGTCGTTGGCGCTGAGCCCCCGTGCCTGGGCCGCGTCGTTGAGCGCCGCCACGACGGATACTTTCCCGTCGGCAGCACCGATCACCACGACGACACCGGGAGCATCGTGCGGCAGCCTGCCGCGGACGTCGAGGGCCAGCGTGCGCACGTCATTCCCGCCCGCGCCGTCGACGCGGTGCGCGACGACCCGGACGCCTGCGACGTCCTGCGCGGCCGCTGCGAGGCCGCTTCCGCCGGAGAGCAGCTGACCGAGCCGTGCCTTCTCGATCTCCTTCTCGGCCGCGCGGAGCCGTTCCACCAGGTCCCCGACCCGGCCGACGAGGTCGTCCGGCTGGGTCTTGAGCAAGCTGGTGAGCTGACCGACGACATCCCGCTCCTTGGCCAGGTAGGCGAACCCCTCGAGCCCGGTCAGGGCCTCGATACGGCGATTGCCCGAGCCCACGGAGGCCTCGCTGGTGACGACGATCGTCCCGATCTGCGACGAGTGGTCGACGTGGGTGCCACCACAGAGCTCACGCGACCATGGACCGCCGATCTCCACGACACGTACCTGGGTGGCGTCGTAGGTTTCGCCGAAGAGCGCCACCGCGCCCCACTCCCGCGCCTCGGGCAGGCTCATGTACTGCCACCCGACGGGCAGGTCGGCCCGCAGTGCGCTGTTGGAGACCTCTTCGACCTCGCGGACCTGTTCCGGGCTCAGCGCGGTGGTCCAGCCGAAGTCGAGTCGCAGGTAGCCGGGACGGTTGAAGGATCCGGACTGCAACGCGCTGGGGCCGAGCACCTCGCGCAGAGCGGCGTGCACGACATGGGTGCCCGAGTGCGCCTGTCGGGCGCCGGTGCGCCAGCCGGGGTCGACC
>JBAVCA010000473.1:0-2115 GCA_049586475.1 Nocardioides sp. | reverse complement strand
GAGCCGTGGACCGGCTCGAACATGGAGGGCGTGGTGCGGTCGGGATTGATGTTCCCGGACGCGGCCAGACCGATGCCGCCGCTGATGGCGCCGGCCAGGTCGGTGATGATGTCGCCGAAGAGGTTGTCGGTGACGATGACGTCGAAGCGGGACGGGTTCACCGTCATGTGGATCATCGCCGCGTCGATGTGCATGTAGTCGACGCTCACCTCGGGGAACTCGGCGGCCACGGCCTGGGTGATGCGCCACCACACGGAGCCCGCGTTGACCAGCACGTTGGTCTTGTGGACCAGGGTGAGCTGACGACGCGGGCGGCGCTGGGCACGCGCGAAGGCGTCGCGGACGACCCGCTCGACGCCGAAGGCTGTGTTGACCGAGACCTCGGTGGCGATCTCGTGCGGCGTGCCCACCCGCAGCGCGCCCCCGTTGCCGGTGTAGGGCCCTTCGGTGCCCTCGCGGACGACGACGAAGTCGACCTCGCCGGGGTTCGCCAGGGGTGAGGCGACGCCGGGGAAGATCCGGGAGGGGCGCAGGTTCACGTAGTGGTCGAGCTCGAATCGCAGGCGTAGCAGCAGACCGCGCTCCAGGATTCCCGGAGGCAGGTTCGGGTCGTTGGGCTTGCCACCGACAGCACCCAGCAGGATCGCGTCATGGCCGCGGATCTCGGTGAGCACCGAGTCGGGCAGCACCTCGCCGGTCGCGAGGTAACGCTCCGCGCCGAGGTCGTAGTGGGTCTGCTCGAACTTCACCCCGGCAGGGGCCACCGCATCGAGGACCTTCAGGGCCTCCGCCGTCACCTCCTGGCCGATGCCGTCGCCGGGGATCACGGCGAGCTGGACGGTCACGGAGGCGTTCGGGTCGGGGGTCGTCGAGGTGGTAGCGGCTTCAGTCACGGGAGAACGTTAGTTGTCGTCCGGGCGCTGACCGCCGTTGTCTCGCAGGTCGAGGGCCGTCTGGACGGCGCGCGGGTCGACCGTTCCGATCCGGTCGTCGTCGCTGCGGTGCTTGGCGGGGCCCCATTCGGGATACAGGTCGTACATGTCGATGCTCCTTTGGGTGTTGGACGATCGCGCGGACGAATGTCCGGCATCGGGTTCCGGTCGGCTCGGGGCCATGTCCGGAGATGACTCCGCGGTGGGACCGACCGGGCGTGGATCACACGCTCGGCGCTGGACCGTCAGGATGCGGGTCGCGCACGTGCTGCAGGCGTGCCGCCGCGAAGACATCTACCGACATGCCGAGAGCGGCATGGGGAGGGACGAGGGGTGAGAGCCGAAGGAACCCGAGCGCGCGGGTCGTACACCGCGACGAGGGGGCCTCACGAGCAGATCAGGTCTGCTGGGCCTCGTCGCGGCGCTCAATAAGTACGAGGACGCTGCGCATGATGCTGTGACGATACGACGCTGCTGCGGGAGCCGACACAGCTTTTCGCAATCTGTTCACATGGCGAGACGTACGTCTTGCAGAGAGAGACTCGGCGGAAGACTCCCCCCATGAGCGCCTCCCCCGACCTGCCCGACGTGGTCGCGCGCGCCTTCGCCGTCTCGCGTCGTGCGGGCTACGTCTCCTTCTGCCGCAACGAGACCGGCCGACTGCTCGCCATGCTGGCGGCTACCCGCGACGGAACCATGGCCGAGTTCGGCACCGGGTGCGGCGTCGGGACCGCCTGGCTGCGGTCCGGGGTGCGCGGGGAGAAGGCCACGATCATCACCGCTGAGCTCGACCCGACCCTGGCCCGCGCCGCGGCCGAGATCTTCTGCGACGACCCCCAGGTCGAGGTGCTCGCCGCCAACTGGTCGACCCTGATGGACAAGGGTCCGTACTCCTTGCTCTTCCTCGACTCCGGTCAGTCCGACGGCAGGTTGGCCGGGGAGGTCAGCGTCGACGCCGTCGCAGACCTGGTCGAGGACGGCGGCATCGTCGTCCTCGACGACTTCACCCCGTGCGAGAGCTGGCCGCCGATCAGCCACGGCCGGGTCGACACCCTGCGCGAGCAGTGGCTGACCGACGAGCGGTTCACCACCGTCGAGGTGATGGTGGCACCAGACGCCTCCACCCTCATCGCGACCAAGCGGTAACGCCTCGCTGGCGCCGGCGCGGGGCCGAGCCCTCAGT
>JBAVCA010000472.1:0-19505 GCA_049586475.1 Nocardioides sp. | reverse complement strand
ACCTTGCGCAGGCCGCGGCGCAGCGAGGGCGGCACCGCCGCGCGCAGGCCGTGCGGAAGCTTGTCGGCGACGTGCTCCGGCCCCGAAGAAGCCTGAGACGCCGGCTGCGCCGGACGTCGCAGTCGCTGCTCGGTCGCCACGACCGTCGAGCGAGAGATGGCCTCGGCCTCGGCGTACAGGTCGGCGTAGGACTCGCGGAGCTCGTCGAGGGTCGCGTGCACCTCGGCGGTGTCGCCGCCGGGCTCGGCCAGCTTGTTGAGCTCGGACCAGGTCTCGGCGGTGAGCTCGTGCAGGCGCGGCGGCAGACCGAGGTCGTCGAGGCTCTGGCCCATCCGCCGAAGTGAGGGGTCGACGAAGCGGTGCCCGGCTCGGATCTGCTCGGAGTTGGCGTGCTGCACGTGCTGGAGGCCGAGAGCCTCCCCGACGTGCATCGTGGTGCGTGTCCAGTCCTCGAGGAGGTCGCCGTAACGCACGAAGACCCGGCCCCCGGTTCCGCTCTCGAGGCTCTCACGGGTCGCGCGTTCGGTGTGCAGCAGCATGTTGAGCCAGGACGAGGCCAGGTGTGCCGCGCCGAGGGTGTTGGCGTAGTAGGTCTGCTTGCTGCCGACCACCTCGGCCGGCGGTCGCAGCATGGTGGCGAAGACGGGCGTGGCCTGGGTGCGGATGGCGGCCACGCGCCACAGCGCCAGGAACCAGCTCAGTCGCGGATCCTTGACGACCAGCTCACGGCTCTCGCTGAACTGGTCCTCGAGCCAGGCGGCAGTGGCGATCCGCTCGGGCTCACGGGTGCTGACCCGACCGGTCTCGAACCAGGCTTGCGGTCGGGCATCGGAGACCTGCACGCCCGCCTCGCGCAGCAACCGGTCGTGATGGTCCACGACCCACTGCGGCTCGCTGAAGCCCTTGGGGTTGCTCGCGTCCGGCGGCACCTCGGGTCGCGGCACGTGGAGGCCGAGGAGCTGCATCAGCCCCGCCATCGTGCTGGTGCCGCTGCGTCCGGCGCCCGCGACGAAGAGCACCTTGCGGGGGTAGTCGGCAGGGTCGACAGTGCTCGGGTCACTCACGAGGCTCGATGCTATCGCCCGGCTGCCGTCCGGAGGCGTTCACTAGCCTGAAGCCATGAGATGGGGACGGCGTACGCCGGTGATCAGCGTGATCGTGCCCGTCTACGGCGTGGAGGACTACCTGCCTGCCTGCCTCGACAGCCTCCTCGCGCAGAGCCACGAAGCGCTCGAGGTCATCGTGGTCGATGACGGATCCACCGATTCCTCGGGAGCGATCGCGGACGCCTACGCCGAGCGCGACCCGCGCATCCGCGTCGTGCACACCGCCAACCGTGGACTGGGCGCCGCTCGCAACGAGGGTCTCCGCCACGCCCACGGGGAGCTCCTCGCCTTTGCCGACTCCGACGACGTCGTCCCACCGGAGGCTTACGCCACCCTCCATCGCCAGCAGCAGCGCACCGGGTGCGACGTGGTGACCGGCTCCATCGTCTGGTGGTACGACGGATCGCCGCAGGGAGGGGACGGCCGCTTGGTGCAGCCACCCTGGATGAAGCGGTTGCACGCCCAGCGCCAGGTCGGAGTGATCGACCAGATGCCCGAGCTGCTCGGAGACGTGTTCGCGTGGAACAAGCTCTACCGCCGGGCGTTCTGGGACGAGGCCGAGCTCACTTGGCCCGAAGGCACCCGTTACGAGGACCAGCCGACCCTGACCCGTGCCCTCCTGCAGGCGCGGCGGATCGGGGTGGTGCCGGAGGTGGTCTACCACTGGCGGATCCGCACCGACGGTTCCTCGATCACCCAGCAACGTGCCTCGCTCGCCGACCTCGAGGACCGGTGGTCCACCAAGCGTTCCTCGCTGCGCGCGGTACGTGACTACGGGTCCGAGCGGGTCTTGAAGGTCTTCGAGGACAAGGTCCTCCCCGGCGACCTGCACCGCTACTTCGTGTTGATACCGGAGGCCGACGACGAGTGGTACCAATTGTTGGAGTCGGGGGTGCGTGAGCTCTTCAGTGCTCGCTCCCTGGTGCACTCCGGGCTGCCCCCGGTGCACCGACTCACCGGCTGGCTGGTCGAGCAGGGTCGACGTGACGACGCAGCCCTGGTGATGCGGTTCCTCCGCGAGCTGCCACCCGGAGAGCGAGCGCCGAGGGTCTCCGACGCCCACGGTCGGCGCATCGACGTCCCAGGAATCGACGCCGGTAGCGTCGACCGCTCAGCCCTGGCGCTTCAGGACCACGAGCACTGACTCAACCCTGCGCGGGTGGTGCAACCTGCGGAGCGGGCCCAGAGGGGGAGCTGCACGAGATCGTGGCGAGACACGTGCGGTGAAACCGGGCAGCCGGCCCCCGGTGGTGGTTAGGGTTGCTGGGTTCACCCCACTCTCCCAGCGCGCGGATCGAGCCCCAGATGATCGAGTTCGAGTCGGTGACCAAGCAGTTCCCGGACGGCACCACCGCTGTCAGTGACTTCAGCCTCGTGCTCCCCTCCCACAAGACCACCGTCTTCGTCGGGTCCTCGGGCTGCGGGAAGACCACGCTGCTGCGGATGATCAACCGGATGATCGACCCCACCTCGGGCCGGATCACCATCGACGGCCAGGACATCACCGACCAGGACAAGGTCAAGCTGCGGCGCAGCATCGGCTACGTGCTCCAGGCGTCTGGCTTGTTGCCGCACCGAAGGGTGATCGACAACGTGGCCACGGTCCCGCTCCTCAACGGGACTCCCAAAGCAGTCGCCCGCGAAGCAGCCCTGGAGCTGCTCGACAAGGTGGGACTGGACCGATCGCTGGCCAAGCGCTATCCACGTCAGCTCTCAGGCGGGCAGCAGCAGCGCGTCGGCGTGGCCAGAGCGCTCGCGAGCGACCCCAACATCCTGCTCATGGATGAGCCCTTCGGCGCCGTCGACCCGATCGTGCGGGCCGACCTGCAAGCCGAGCTCAACCGGCTGCAGGCCGACCTGGGCAAGACGATCGTGTTCGTCACCCACGACATCGACGAGGCATTCCTGCTCGCCGACCAGGTGGTGATCCTCAAGAAGGGCGGCCTGATCGCCCAGGCCGGCACCCCGGCGGAGATCCTTGCCCACCCCGCCGACGACTTCGTCGCCTCCTTCATCGGCGCCGACAAGGGCAAGCGCAAGCTCAGGGTCCAGCGGGACGCCGACGGCATCGAGCTCATCGTCGACGAGGACGGTCGCCCGGTGGGCGTCCTGCACGGGAGCTGAGTCCAGCGATGGACTGGACGCGAGACAACGTCGACCTCATCCGTGAGGTGACCTGGACCCATGTGCAGCTCGCGATCATCCCGATCGTGCTCGGCTTCCTCCTCGCGCTGCCACTGGGCTGGCTCGCCAACCGCACTCCGCTGCTGCGCTCGATCGTGATCACCACCGGCAGCCTGCTCTACACGATCCCCTCGCTGCCGCTGTTCGTGATCCTGCCGCTGATCCTGGGCACGCGGGTCCTGGACGCCACCAACCTCGTCGTGGCGCTGACGATCTACGGCGTGGCGATCATGACCCGCTCCGCGGCCGACGCGCTGGCCTCGGTGGACCGCGCCACGATCGACGCCTCCACCGCCGTCGGCTTCTCCCCTGCTGCCCGCTTCCTGCGCGTCGAGCTCCCGTTGGCCGGACCGGTCCTGCTGGCCGGGATCCGGATCGTCTCGGTCAGCACGATCGCGCTGGTCTCGGTGGGCGTCATCATCGGCTCACCGAACCTCGGCTTCCTCTTCGCCAACGGCAAGCAGCGCGGCATCCTCGAAGAGGTCGTCGTCGGGATCCTGATCAGCCTGTTGCTCGCCCTCGTCTTCGACGTCGTCATCGTGCTCCTGGGCAAGGTGCTGATGCCATGGACCCGCGCCGACCGAGGAGCCGCCCGTTCGCCGATCCGGGTGCCCGGGCGTGAGTCGCAGCTCCTGGCCCGGAGTCCGGGCCCCGGCGACGGCGGGGGGCCCTGATGGAGCTGTTCCTCAGCGCCCTGCGTTGGCTCACCGATCCCGCCCACTACGTGCCCGGGAGCCTGAGCCCACTGCCGATCCAGGACCGCCTGCTCGAGCACCTGCGCTACACCGCGCTCTCGGTGGTGATCGCTGCAGCGATCGCGTTGCCGCTGGGGTTCTACATCGGCCACACCGGCCGCGGTCGCCAGTTCGTGATCGGATTCACCGGCGCGATGCGAGCCCTCCCGACGCTCGGGTTGCTGTACTTCCTCCTCATGGTCGTGGGCTACTGGTTGTCCTTCGACACGGCGCCGTTCGTGGGCGCGACCATCTCCTTCGTCGTCCTGGCCATCCCCTCGATGCTGGCCGGCGCCTACGCAGGCCTGGAATCGGTCGACCGCCAGACCATCGACGCCGCCCGCGCGAACGGGATGTCCGAGTGGCAGATCCTCCTCCGGGTCGAGATCCCCCTCTCGCT
Source organism: Nocardioides sp. (assembly GCA_049586475.1). Taxonomy (GTDB): domain Bacteria; phylum Actinomycetota; class Actinomycetes; order Propionibacteriales; family Nocardioidaceae; genus Nocardioides. The sequence goes on along the minus strand of JBAVCA010000472.1, from coordinate 15,081 downwards.
CCCGCTCATCGTCGGTGGCCTGCGAGCCGCGACCCTGCAGGTCATCGCGACGGTCACGATCGCGTCGTACGCCGGTCTCGGGGGGCTGGGCCGCATCATCACGAGCGGCATCGCCCTCAACGACTACGACCGGATCCTCGGCGGGGCCCTCCTGGTCACCGCCCTCGCCCTCGTGGTCGACGGCATCTTCGCCGTCGCCCAGCGGCTCACGGCCCGGCCGGGAGTCACGGAGCAACGCCCCGCGACACGTCGTCGCACCAGTCGGTCACCACGGCCGCGCACGCGTCAGAGCGCGTGAGAAGAAGGGACCACCACCATGTCCACCACCTTGTCCACCACCAAGCCGACTAGTCGTCTCTACCGCCGCATCGGCACCGCCCTCGCGGCAGTCGGCCTGACCGCATCGCTCGCTGCCTGTGCGTCGGAGGACCCCACGTCCCCCGACGTCAGCGACACCGGCTCGTCCGAGGGTGGCGCCGTCACCATCGGTTCCTTCGCCTTCCCCGAGAGCGAGATCCTCGCCGAGATCTACTCCCAGGCACTCGAGGCCGGCGGCTTCGAGGTCACCGAGCGGTTCAACATCGGCCCCCGCCAGCAGACCATCCCAGCGCTGCAGGACGGCTCGATCGACCTCATCCCCGAGTACAACGGCAACCTGCTGGCCTACTACGACCCGGAGTACACCGAGCGCACCACCGAAGAGGTCGACGGCGCTCTGGATGAGGCCGTCGCTGTCGACGACCTGGTCGTCCTGGACTCCGCCGCTGCCGAGGACAAGGACGCCTACGTGGTGACTCGGGAGACGGCCGAGGCCAGCGACCTGGTCTCGATCGGAGACCTCTCGGCCCTGGAGCCCTTCACCCTGGGATCCAACCCGCAGTTCGGCGAGCTCGGCTACGGCATTCCCGGGCTGGCCTCGATCTACGGCGTCACCGACGTCGAGTTCCGCCCGATCGAGGACTTCGGCGGGCCCGACACCGTGAAGGCCCTGGTCGACGACACCGTGCAGGTGGCCGACATCTACACGACCTCGCCGGCCCTGGTCGCCGAGGACCTGGTCGTGCTCGAGGACCCGGAGAACATGATCTCCTCGCAGAACGTCATCCCGCTGCTCTCCCAGGACGTGTTGACCGACGAGATGGCCGAGCTGCTCAACGCCATCTCCGCCGAGCTCGACACCGACGACCTGATCGCCCTGCGCGATCGGGTCGAGGGCGAGGAGAAGACCTCAGCTCAGGTCGCAGCCGGCGACTGGCTGAAGGAGAACGGGCTGCTCTGAGGATCGGCGCGGGGGGGCGGACGCCGTCCGTCGGCGGCCGCCCCCTGCGCACCCGCACCGCCCCGCGGCTCACGCCTCACGACTTGTCGGAGGCCGGCACATCCAGGTGCCAGGACTGTGTGACGTACTTCGTCCTCCAGCCCATCGAGGAGTAGAGATTGTCCGCGCCGGTCGAGGAGTCGGCGTCGACCTCGAGGCCGACGCGATCGCGGCCACGAGTGGCGGCGTCGGCGATGATCGTGCGGAGCAGCCCTTTGGCCACGCCTCGACCTCGGGCGGCCTTGACCACCCCGATGTAGGAGATGTACGAGCCGTCCGGTCCGGTGCCGCCCTCGGAGACCGTGCCGACCAGAGCACCGGCGGGCACCGGCTTGTCCCCGGCGGGCACGTCGACGATCTCGGCAAGCCACCAGTGGTCCCAGCGGTGGCCGGGATCCTCACGGACCCGGAAGACGAACTCGTCGAACGTCTCCTCCCACGAGTTGAAGTGATCGAGGAAAGCCTCCTCGAGGATGTCGTGCACGTCGCGGAGGTCGTCCTCGTCGGGCAGCCCGGTGCCGGCGCGGCGTACCTTGCGGAACCGCACCCCACGGCCCTCCCACTCGTCAGGTGAGGGGACCAGCTCGGCCTCGGCCTCCTCCACGGGTCGGTTCATCTGCCACCACGTGCGCACCTGGGTGAACCCGCCGGCGCTCAACCACGCTGCCTGCCGCTCGTCACCCTCGAACGCTCCGGTGTCGATCTGTTGCACGTCGAGCCCCCGCGCAGCGGCCAGCACCTTCGCCTGCTCGACCGCCCACTCGATGAGCACGTCGGAGCAGACCCGCGCGACGCCGTCCGGCAGGTCACGCTCGACGATGTGGACGAAGAGCATCCGCCCGCCGGCACGGTCGTGCACGCTGCCCCAGGCCTTGATCTCGCCCGTGCTGTCGCGGACGACGACGTTCTCACGGGTCAGCAGTCCCTTCGCCGAGACCTCGACCAGCACGTCGTCGACGTTGGCACCAGCCCACCCGCGACCATGGCGCTCGTGAGCGCGCAGCAGATGCGTCAGCCGTGCCAGGTCGGCGAGGTTGGCAGGATCCGGGGTGTCGATGACCCAGTCGTCGGCCAGGGCCGGAGGTGGTTCTACGTCCAGCTCCTCGAGATCACTCTCGAACCGGGAGTCCTCAGGAACCTGCACACGCCACTGCTTCTGCTCGTCTGCCGCCACTGGTCCACCTTAGCCACAGCCGACCCCAGCCGACCTCAGCCGACCCCAGCCGACCCCAGGGTCCGAGATCAAGCGCGCTTGCGCCGCGGTGCACTCTGTCCGGCACGCCACTCGGCAAGGACGACATCGAGCTCCTGCTCGAGCTCGACGACCCGCACGATCGCCGTCGCCGCACGTTCCTCGGCCTCCTCGCGACCCCGAGCCAGCTGGTCCCGCTCAGCGCGCGCCGCCGCGGAGGCGGTCTTCTCGGCCACCAGATTCCCGCGCGCCTGGGCCAGCTCAGCGGTGGCGTCGACGAGGCGTGATTCGAGCCGGGAGATGGTGGCAACCTGACGGGCGATGCGGCCGCTGGTCTCGGCGACGTAGATCGCCTGCTCGGCGCTGCGCTCCTGGGCGATGAAGCGGTAGTCGCGCGCCTGCTCAGCCCGATCCCGACCTGCTTCACGTCGCGACTCGGCCAACTCGGCCTGGCTGATCCTCAGCGACGCAGCTCCCAGGAGGGTCGCCGCGGCACCGGCCGTCACCGTGAGCGCCAGCGATCCGGTCATCGCTGCAGCGATGACCAGGGCGCCTCCCAGCGCGACCAGCAGCACGGCAGCGAGGAGCCGCGTAGAGCGTTGACGACGACGAGAAGGACGAGCAGACGGGGAAGCCATGAGCTCAAACTAATCCTCGGGACCGCCCCGATGGACGCGACACGCTCGCTCCAGCAGGAGCGAGGCGATGACCACCCCGACCCCGGCAGCCGCCGCGACCAGGGAGCGACCGAGGCGTTGATCGGCCAGCTCGGCCTCGTCCCCGATCCAGGAGAGGGCGTAGCCGAGGTAGCCTCCACCGGCCAGCGCGCCGACGTAGGCGCTGGCGCGGGCCAGGACCAGCCTGTTGAGCCCCTGATGGGGTTCGAGGCTCTCCCGGCGCACGTGGACGACCCGCCACGTCGTCCAGGCGGCTCCCGCGACGATGACGGCCACCAGTGCCAGCAGTACCGGTTGGGTCCAGGTGACCCCGGGCGGCGTTCCGACGCGGTCGCTCATCGGATGCACCAACCACCCGACGACCAGCCCGACGATCCCCCAGACGGCCAGGGCAGGTGCCGAGGTGGGCCTCCACGACCCGCTGCCGTCGCTCACCGGGAGATCCTGCGTCGCTCAGGCCCGGTCGCGATCAGTTGACGTCGAGCGTGAGGTCCTCACGCAGGGTGATCGAGTCGAGGCCGAGGTTGGCGAGCAGGTCGGCGACCGAGCCGAAGCCCGGCAGCTCGGCGTCCGGCTCGAGGTCGAACCACGGCTTCAGCACGAAGGCCCGCTCGGCCGCTCGCGGGTGAGGGAGGACCAGCGACTCGGTGTCACTGCGTCGGTCGCCCACGACGATCAGGTCGACGTCGAGGCTCCGCGGCGAGTTGGGAACATCGCTGCGCTCGCGGTCGAAGGCGTCCTCCACGGCCAGGGCACGGTCCATCAACCGGTTTGCGGCCAGGGTCGTGTCAGCGAGCAGCACAGCGTTGAGGAACTTCTTCGATCCCTCCGGGCAGTCCACCGGCTCGGTCTCGTAGACCGGCGAGACTCCGGTGACCCAGACGTCAGGGGTGTCGGCGATCGCGTCGACAGCTCCCTGGAGCGTCGCGAGGCGCTCACCCAGGTTGGAGCCCAGGGACAGCACGACTCTCCGGATCGGTCGCATCTCCCCGGTGAGGGTGTCGGCGTCGACGATGTAGGGATTGGGGGTCTCAGTCACAGGTGCCCTCTTGCTCTCGGGTGATCGTCAGCGTCACGTCGGCAAACGTGGCGTCGATGGGGGCGTCCGGCTTGTGAACGCTCACCCGGGCCCATTCAACACGACCGTCTGAGAGGCAGACGGACGCGATCCGCTGGGCAAGGGTCTCGATCAGGTCGACCGGATCATTCTCCACGGCGGCTTTCACCGAGGTCACGAGACTTCCGTAGTCCAGGGTGTCGCGCAAGTCATCGCTCGCAGCAGCGGGCTCGGTGTCGAGACCGAGCACGAGGTCGACGAGGAACAGCTGCCCGTCGCGCTTCTCGAAGTCGAAGACGCCGTGGTGGCCGAAGCACTCGATGCCCTGGACCGCGAGCTCGTCACTCACTCGTCGCGCGATCTGGTCTGTTCCCACACGCGCAGCACATCACGGGTGCCCCGCACGTCGTGCACCCGCACCCCCCAGACGCCGCGTTCGGCCAGGACCAGGGTCAGGGCGTGACCTGCGACCTCGCGCTCGTGCACCGGACGGGGCTTGCCGCCGGCGGCGAGCAGTGCGCCCAGGAAGGACTTGCGACTGGCCCCGACGAGAAACGGGAAGCCGAGCCCAGCCAGGTCACCGCCAACGCCGAGGGCGGCTACGAGCTCCCAGCTGTGCTCGGAGCTCTTGGCGAACCCCAGTCCGGGATCGAGGATGATCTGCTCGTCGGCGATCCCTGCGGCACGAAGCGCCTCGACTCGTCCGCCGAGCTCGCGACGTACGGCGCCGACCACTCCGTCGGGGGCGTCGTAGACGGCCAGGTCAGCCATCCGGTCGGCGTGGCCGCGCCAGTGCATCGCGATGTACGTCGCCCGAGCGGAGGCCGCGACCGACAGGATGTCGGGATCGGCCAGTCCCCCCGAGACGTCGTTGATCACGCTTGCTCCGGCCTCGAGCGCGGCCGCAGCGACCTCGGCCCGCATCGTGTCGACCGAGATGACGGCCCCGTCAGCTGCCAGCGCCGCAACCACCGGGACGACCCGGTCGAGCTCCTCGGAAACCAGCGGGCGAGTGGCACCGGGCCGGGTGGACTCACCGCCCACGTCGAGCAGGTCGGCGCCGTCAGCGACCAAGGACCGGCCGTGCGCAACCGCTGAGTCGACATCGGCGTACCGCCCCCCGTCCGAGAAGGAGTCCGGGGTGACGTTGAGGACGCCCATCACGACCGGCCGACCTCGGACGGCTGCGCTCGGCTGCCACACGTCGATCAGCGCGCCGAGGTGTCCACGTCGGCCCACCCGATGAGCAGGTGGTGGTCCGACATGGTCCTGACCGTGCGCAACCCGCGGAAGTCGCGCGGTCCGAGCCTGTTCGTGGAGTAGAAGATGTAGTCGATCTTCTGCCGCCGCTTGTCCATCGTCGGCTGGCGGCACCGGCAGTCGCGGGCGCCGAGGGCACGCGACGTGGCCTCGCGGAAGTTGCCCTGCCCCTGGTAGGCGTAGAGGTAGCCCATCGTCTTGCGCTTCGGTACCGCGTTGAAGTCACCGCCGACGATCACGAGGTCGTCCTGCGCCAACCAGCGACCGGTGATCTTCCGGACGTCTCGGGCCTGCTTGGTCCGGACCGCTGCCTCGCGGTTGCTGAAGGGCACGATGAGGTGCGCCGAGCACGCGTGCTGGCGAGCACCGTCGACCCAGGACACGCAGGCCAGCCCAGCGCGATCGCTGGCGACGCGCTGGGTGGCGAACGTGTGGGTCGTCGTCACCCCACCAGGGCCGCCGGTCCAGATAGCGACGTTGCCGACCCTCTCCTGAGGGCTCACCAACGTGCCACCGGGGATCCCACTGCGGCGACACTTGCCTCGGTCACGCTCCGGCTTCCAGGCGATGGTCCATTCCGGGTGGGTGGCAACCAGCTGGTCCGCCTGCCACCAGCAGACCTCCTGCAAGGTGATCACCGCAGCGTCGTTCACAGCGGCCGCCTTCAGGGCTCGGTCGAGCGCGAGCGAGCGCTTCTCGATGTTGTGGTCGACCACCTTCACCCGAGTCGCCGCCTGGGAGGCCGCCGGGACTCCCTCTTGCCGCGCCGCTGTCGTGGCGGCATCGACCGGACCGGACGCCAGGACTGCCGCGACCAGCGCCATCACGATCGCCGACATGGATGCGTTCCGGGGGCGGAACGTGTTCAACCGGACTCGCGCAACCATCCGGGGCAGCTCCTTGTTCATCACGTACAGGTCGAGGAAGACGCTAGCGGTTGTGCCTCTGCCTGTCCGCGAAAGGCACCCAGTCGGATCGGTTCCGGTGGTGGAGATCAGTCCACCAGGGGTGAGGCACCGGCGAGCTCGGCTCGAGACTTCGGCACGGGCACCATGCCCTGATCGAGCCGGCACAGACCACCCAGGCAGTCGCTGAGGAGGAAGGTCCGGGTAGCCATCTCGAAGCGCACCTGACGGTAGCGAAGGTCGTCAGCCACGTTGCGCAGCTCGAAGGGATCACGACGGCGGTCGTAGAGCTCGACGAAGCCGTCGCGCTCGTAGCGGACGTAGGTGTAGCGCGACGTGCGCACGCCACGGAACCACCATCCGGTGGGGAACTTGTTGAAGTTGGTGGAGCCGGCCTGGATCAGGAGGGTGCGGTTGTCGCGAACAGCAGCGTTCGGACCGGTCCGGACGCGGAGCGGCAACCCGTCCACCTCCACCAGGGGCGACGCGCCGGCGAGTGCGGCAAATGTGGGCGCCAGGTCGATCATGGCGCCGGTCTGCGCATCCTCGACCCCCCGGGGGAGATCGAGTCCCGCCATCAGCAGGGGCACCCGGACCGACTCGTCGTAGCCGAGGATCTTTCCCTGGTAGCGGTGCTCGCCCATCAGGTAGCCGTTGTCGGAGGTGAAGACGACCAGGGTGTTGGCCGATGATCCGCTGGTGCGCAGCGCACGGATGATCCTGAGGACGCCCTCGTCGACCGATGCCAAGGCGCCGGCTCGCGCCCGCTGGAGCAGATCGATCCGCTCGGCGGGGATCATGTCGCGACGCCGGATGAAGCCTGGCTTGTCGGACACGTCGCGCTCGTTGTACGACGGCTTGGACCTCGAGCGAGCCACCAGACCGGGGCGCTCGTCACGGTGGCGCCTGGCTACGACCGGAGGGAAGCGACAGCCGCCCGCCTCGGCGCGAACCGGGCACCGGCCGTGCGGGCCGACGAACGAGGTCCAGAGGAAGAAAGGGGTCTCCGCGTCCGTCGCAAGCTCTTCGATCCAGCCCGCGCTGCGCCTCGCGACGTAGTCGGTGTGGTAGGCGCGCGGTCGCACCGGGTCCCCGTCGTTGTACTGCGTGTAGCCCTCGTACTGGTAGATCTGCTTGATGGTGGGATCCCAGTTGTCCCAGCCGACCTCGTTGCCGCCCGCCTTCGCGTCCGCGCCCTTGTAACCGTTGAGGTACTTGCCGACCATGGCGGTGTGGTAGCCGGCTTCTTGCAACCACACCGGCAGAGCCGTCTCGGTCTCCAGCTGGTCGTAGCCACCGAAGGGTCCGGAGTTGGCGCGTACGCCGTTGTTCTGGGCGTACTGACCCGTCAGGAGCTGGGCACGGGAGGGACAGCAGAGCGGCTGTGGTGCGGTGAACTCCGAGAACGTCACGCCCTGCTCCCCGAGCAGGCTCCGCACCCGGGGCAAGTACCTCATCTCGTCCAGGGTCATGTCGTCAACAGAGATGAAGACGATGTTGGGTCGTGCACCCGGTGCGTAGGTGGTCCCCGGGACAACGGACGCGTCGGTGGCCGTCGAGGTGTCCGCGGGTGCGGACCGCTCTGAGGCGCTGACCGCCAACGGCAGACAGATGAGGAGGGCGAGCAGGACCACGCCTACCAGCCGAAGACGCGACATCACGACCTCCTCACCTGCCGCTGTGGATCAAAGCCATGGCCTCGGCGCGGGTCGCCGGGTTGGACAGCATCACACCTCGCACCGCCGAGGTGATCGTGCGCGCTCCAGCCTTCTTCACGCCGCGCATGGTCATGCACAAGTGCTCAGCCTCGATCACCACGACGACGCCGCGAGCGTCGAGGATGCTCATCAGGGAGTCAGCGACCTGGGTCGTGAGGCGCTCCTGCACCTGCGGCCGCTTGGCGTAGACGTCCACCAGTCGGGCCAGCTTCGACAGGCCGGTGATCTTGCCGGAGGTTGCGGGGATGTAGCCCACGTGGGCCACCCCGGTGAAGGGAACCAGGTGGTGCTCGCACATCGACCACAGCTCGATGTCGCGCACCAGCACCATCTCGTCATGACCGATGTCGAAGGTGGTGGTCAGGACGTCCTCCGCCGTCTGGCGCAGACCCGCCGTCAGCTCGGCATACGCTCGGGCGACGCGGGCGGGGGTCTGGCGAAGGCCTTCGCGATCGGGATCCTCGCCGATGGCGATGAGCAGCTCCCGTACGGCCGCGGCAGCGCGGTCGTGGTCGAACTCAGGGGTCGCCGCTGCGTCGTGCTCGGGCAGTGCGATCTTGTCGGTCACGCGAATCCTTCGATCGGAGGCTCTGCTGGGTCTCATCGTCGGTCCTACCGACGATCGGGCGTCCTCAGCCGAGGGGGCTGGGGGGTGTGGTCTGCGAGCCACCGCTCAGGTCGGGATCACCGTGGATGTCACCGCCGGGGCCCGGAGGCGTCACCACCACGCCGGTGCCGTTGGCCCCGGAGTCGCTGGCCCGAGCGTTGGCTGCGGCCCGGTCGCGGATCTCCTGGGGAATCTCGACCGGCGGGATCTGCGAGGGGTTGCGGTCCGGCGATCCGGTCCAGGCCGGACGGACCGGGCGAAGTCGGAGAGCCTCGAAGACCTTGGCGACCTGGGCCTTGTCCAGGGTCTCCTTGTCGAGCAGCTCCAGGACCAGCGCGTCGAGGACGTGCCGGTTGTCCTCGAGGATGTCGTAGGCCTCCTGGTGCGCGGCGGCCAGGAACTTCTTGGTCTCCTCGTCGACGATGGCGGCGACGTCCTCGGAGTAGTCGCGCTGGTGACCCATGTCGCGCCCCAGGAACGGCTCTCCGCCGGAGTCGCCGAGCTTGATGGCGCCGAGCCGCTCGGTCATGCCGTACTGGGTGACCATGGCCCGCGCCATCGAGGTGGCCTTCTCGATGTCGTTGCCGGCGCCGGTGGTCGGGTCGTGGAAGACCATCTCCTCGGCAGCCCTGCCACCCAGCATGTAGGCAAGCTTGTCCAGCATCTCCGAGCGCGTCTGGGAGTACTTGTCCTCGTCGGGCAGGACCATCGTGTACCCGAGCGCCCGACCGCGAGGCAGGATGGTGATCTTGTGCACCGGATCGGTTCCCGGCAGCGCAGCAGCGACCAGGGCGTGACCGCCCTCGTGATAGGCGGTGATGAGCTTTTCCTTCTCGCTCATCAGGCGGGTCCGACGCTGCGGGCCGGCGATCACCCGGTCGATGGCCTCGTCCAGGTCGCCGTCCGTGATCGACTTCCGACCGGTCCGGGCAGCCAGCAGGGCGGCCTCGTTGAGCACGTTGGCGAGGTCGGCGCCGCTGAACCCGGGCGTACGCCGGGCGACGGTGACCAAGTCGATGTCGGCGTCGAGCGGCTTGCCGCGCGAGTGGACCTGGAGGATCTTCGTGCGGCCACCCAGGTCCGGGGCGTCGACGGAGATCTGCCGGTCGAAACGCCCGGGTCGCAGGAGAGCCGGGTCGAGGACGTCGGGGCGGTTGGTGGCCGCGATCAGGATGACCCCGCCACGCACGTCGAAGCCGTCCATCTCTACGAGGAGCTGGTTGAGGGTCTGCTCGCGCTCGTCGTGACCGCCGCCCATGCCGGCACCGCGGTGACGACCGACGGCATCGATCTCGTCGATGAAGACGATGGCCGGTGCGTTCTCCTTGGCCTGCTCGAACAGGTCGCGCACCCGGCTGGCGCCGACGCCGACGAACATCTCGACGAAGTCGGAGCCCGAGATGGCGTAGAAGGGCACACCGGCCTCGCCGGCCACGGCGCGCGCGAGCAGTGTCTTGCCCGTGCCGGGCTGGCCGTAGAGCAGCACGCCCTTGGGAATCTTCGCGCCGACCGCCTGGAACTTGGCCGGCTCCTGCAGGAACTCCTTGATCTCGCCGAGCTCTTCGATCGCCTCGTCGCAGCCGGCAACGTCGGCGAAGGTCGTCTTCGGCATGTCCTTGGTGATGAGCTTGGCCTTCGACTTGCCGAACTGCATCACCCCACGGCTGCCGCCGCCCTGCATGGAGTTCATCAGCCACAGGAAGATCACGATGATCAGCACGATCGGCAGGAAGCTGATCAGCAACGTGCCGAGCAGGCTCGGCTGGGGGTTCTCGGAGTTGGACTTCTCGATGGTGCCCTCGGCGACCTGGGCGTCGACCGCCGCGATGATGCCCTGCTGCTGACCGAGCACGTAGCTGGTGGTGATCTTCGCGCCGCCGTCCCGCACGCCGTCGTCGAGGACCGCCTCGATCGTCTGGTCACCGTCGATGAAGGTGATCTCCTTGACCTCGCCCTGGGCCACGTAGGACTCCAGCTGCGAGGTCGGGACCTCGTCGTACCCTCCACCGGGCGCAAGGAACTGCAGTGCCAGGAGCACCCCGACGACCGCCAGGCCGATCCAGACCCACGGGCCTCTGAAAATGCGCTTCACGACACTTCTTCCTCGCAACGGTGCAACCTCGACGCGATGGGCGCGTCACTGCCGCCCATCGTCTCAGACGGATGGTGGGAGCGTCTCATCCGAGTGCGGACGCTCAGGAGATCCTGCGCCGGTGATCGGCCGGCGGCTCAGCTGTAGACGTGCGGCGCGAGCGTCCCGATGTCGCGCAGGTTGCGGTAGCGCTCGTTGTAGTCGAGGCCGTAGCCGACGACGAACTCGTTGGGGATGTCCCAGCCGACGTACTTGACCTCGACGGGCATCTGCAGCGCCTCGGGCTTGCGGAGCAGGGTGCAGATCTCGACGCTCGCCGGGCTGCGCGACGCCAGGTTGGCGGTGAGCCACGACAGGGTCAGGCCGGTGTCGATGATCTCGTCGACGATCAGCACGTGACGACCGGAGATGTCGGTGTCGAGGTCCTTGAGGATCCGGACGACACCACTGGACTTCGTGCCGGAGCCGTAGGAGGTGACGGCCATCCAGTCCATCTCGATGTGGCCGGAGAACGCGCGGGCCATGTCGGCCATCACCATCACCGCGCCGCGCAGGATGCCGACGATCAGCAGGTCCTCACCGGCGTAGTCGTGCTCGATGCTCTTGGCGAGCTCACCGAGCTTGGCCTGGATCTCCGCCTCGGTGAAGAGCACGTTGACCAGGTCGCCGTCGATGTCGGATGCATCCATGACGCTCACCCTAACTGGGTGTGTCCTATTCGGTGACTGCACCGGGCAGCCCGATCGGCACAGTGCGGGACATGCCCTACTCCAGTGATCTGACCGACGAGCAGTGGGCGCTGCTGGAACCCGTGTTCAACACACCGGGCAAGCGCGGACCTAAGCACGGCGCTGACCTGCGCAGCGTGGTGGACGCGATGCTGTACATCTCTCACACCGGCTGCCAGTGGCGCTTCCTACCCGAGTCATTCGGGCCCTGGACACGTGTGTGGTCGCAGTTCCGCCGCTGGACGCGCAACGGCACCTGGGCGCGAGCGCTGACAGTGCTGCACGAGGCCGCACGCGCAGCGGATGGGCGGGCCGATGCGACGCCGTCGATGGTGGTTATCGACACCCACCTCGCACGAGGAGCGTCCAACGGCGGCTTCTCCTTCCACGATCGCGGCGGCCCCTACGGCCGCACGAAAGGCGCGAAGCGCATCGTTGCGGTCGACGTGACCGGTCTCCCGGTGGGTGCTCTGGTCGTGCCGGCCTCCACTCACGAGAACCGGACCAGCGAGCTCATGCTGGAACACCTCACCCGACAGGGCCTCGCCGGGCGGCTCGAACTCGTCCTCGTGGACCGGGGGGTCACCGCAGCCGCCGCGCGCGCGCTCAGCCGGCACCACGACCTCGAGGTGCACCGCGTCGGGTGGGACGACAAGCAGCCGGTGTTCCGCCCCATCCGGCACGCCTGGCGCGTCGAGGCTGCCCACGGCCAACTCGGGCGCGCACGCCGACTGGCGAAGTCGTTCGAGAACACCACCAGCTCGGCCACCGGCTGGCTACAGGTCGCCTGCATTGCGACCACGCTGCGGCACCTCTCCCGGCGTCAAGCCCGTGGGCTCGTACCGGCCGCAGCATGAGTACGCCGGACTCGGCCCCACTCGGGCGACCCTCGCAGCCTGCGTCGCCAGGACGCTCAACGCTCGAACTTCCCGAAGACCGACGTAGGGTCCATCCGTGAGCCGCGTGATCTTCATGTGCGGGCCCTCGGGGGCCGGGAAGTCGACATACGCCAAGCGCCTGGAAAGCGAGGGGATGGTTCGGCTCTCATTCGACGTGGAGATGTGGCGTCGCGGGATCTCTTCGGTGCCCCTGCCCCCACCAGTGCGCGACGAGATCGAAGCTGCCCTGCGGGCCCAACTGTTGGAACTTGTCGCGGCGGGCACCGACGTCGTCCTCGACTTCTCGTTCTGGTCGCGACGCATGCGCGACGACTACCGCAAGCTGCTCAAACCGACGGGCGTCGTACCCGAGACGATCTACCTTGCGACCGATCGCGACACCGTCCTGAGGCGCATGAGAGCCAGGCGGGGCGGCCATTCCGATGACTTCGTGCTCACCGAAGACCTCGTCGCCCAGTACTTCGACCACTTCGAGACACCGACGCCGGAGGAAGGCCCGCTCACAGTCGTTCGGTAGTCCAGTCAGCTTCTCGTCACGGTCCTCAGAGGGTGTCCCTATTGGCGGCACTGTCGGTGCCGGGCGGCACCATCGGGTTCGTGCTCGTTGCCACCGGATCTGCTGACACTCTCGTGTCGCACACCGGTGTGCCGTTGGTCCGGGCGACGACGTTCAAGTTCACCCTCGACGTGAACACCGAGCAGCACGGCCTGCTGCTCGCACACGCCGGCGCGTCGAGGCTTGCGTTCAACCATCACCTTGGCCGGGTGAAAGCCAACCTCGATCAACGCGCCGCTGAGAAGTCCTACGGGGTGGCCGAGGCGGACCTGACGCCGTCGCTGTCGTGGTCGAAGGTTAGCTTCATCAACGAGATGAACGCCTGGAAGGACGGCCGCGCACTCGACGCCCGGGTCACGGTCCTCGACGGTGGCACTGTCGTGCGCGGGCTCCCGTGGCGTGGTGAGGTGTCCACGGACGTGTTCGAGACCGCGTCGGTGAACGCGGCGCAGGCGTTGAGGAACTGGTCCGACTCCCGCAGGGGCACCCGGGCGGGGAAGGCTGCGGGGTTCCCGAGGTTCAAGTCCCGGCACCGCAGCACCCCGAAGTTCCGAATTCGGTCGAAGTACAAGGAGGGGTCTGCCCCGTCGGTCCGGCCCACCGCGGCACGGGCCATCAAGTTCCCCAAGCTCGGCGAGCTCCGGGTCCGGGAGAACACCCGCCAGCTCCGCCGGCTCTACGAGAAGGGCCGGTTCCACGCCTACGCCGCCTCCTTCACCTACGAACGCGGCCGCTGGACCGTCACCATCACCGGAGTCGCAGCCCCGCTCCACCACCAACGCCGCAACCCAGACGCCGTCGGGCGCACGAAGGCCCGGGTAGGTCTTGACGTCGGTGTGAAGACCCTTGCCGTCGCTGGCGACGAGCACGGCAACCAGATCCAGGTGTGGGAGGGGGTGAAAGCACTACAAGCAGCCCAGGCACGATTGAGGCTGGCCAACCAAGCTCTCGCGAGAACCAAGCAGGGCTCGAACGGTCGGAAGAAGGCGGCACGACGTCTGGGCAAGGTGCACGGCCGCGTCGCTGCGGTGAGGAAGGCGCTTCTGCACGCCATCAGCTCCGAGCTTGCGAAGGGTTCAGCGGTCCTCGTGATCGAGGACCTCAACGCAGCCGGCATGCTCCGCAACCGCAAGCTCGCACGACACATCTCCGACGCGAGCTTCGGTGAGCTGCGCCGCCAGCTCGAGTACAAGTCCGCCTGGTACGGCGCCGAGCTGATCGTTGCGGACCGGTGGTTTCCCTCGTCGAAGACCTGCTCGGGATGCGGAGTCATCAAGGCCGACCTGACCCTGGCTGACCGGGTCTACGAGTGCGGTTCGTGTGGCCTGGTCATCGACCGGGACCTCAACGCCGCCATCAACCTGGCCCGCTACACCCCGCCCGCAGACCCTGCGGACACGAAGACTTCACCGCCGCTACCCGCGGCTGCATGACACATGCACCAGTGTGTCCGCGCCTGGATGGACCGGGCCGTAGAGCCGACCGCCACCTCGCATCACGAAGGGTCCTGGGTCGGAACCGAAATTAGACCACCCCTGGGTGGCCCTCGGATGGCAACCAAGAACCACCGCCCCAGCTGGGGCGGTGGTCAAGGGGAGTCAGTGTGGCCTGAATTGGGACACACCCAGTAAGGGGTCGGTAGCACCGAAGCTCAGGTGGTCGCCGGAGCGCAGGGCGGTCACATGGCCGGGCAGCTGGATGCGCTTGGGGAGCCGGTCCCGGTTCCACACCTGGGCCTCGAGCGCGTCGACGTGGACGGCGAAGAGCTCGCTCGGCGGACAGCCGGCGGCCAGCGCGGCGAGGCGCAGGAGCCGGGTGCGGATCGGCTGGTCGAGGGTCTCGATGCGCCGGACGTCGAAGCCGAACTCCTCGTCGTAGGACTCGGTCAGCAGCCCGCGCGCCATCGCGTCCAGCAGCTCCATGTCAGGCCTCAGCTGCTCGGCGGTGCGGGCGAGGGTCTCGGCGACCCCGGGCCCGAGCTCCCGCTCCAGCAGCGGCAGCACCGTGTGCCGCACCCGCGAGCGGGTGAAGCGTGGGTCGGCGTTGTGGGGGTCGGTCCAGAAGTCGATGCC
>JBAVCA010000471.1:0-2594 GCA_049586475.1 Nocardioides sp. | reverse complement strand
AGGAAGTTCTGCGGGAAGATCAGCAGGCTGCTCATCGCCGCAGCCACGGTGAGGCCCGAGAAGAGGACAGTGCGCCCTGCGGTGGACAGGGTGCGCCGGATTGCCAGACCGGGCGCCTCGGCGGTGTCCGGCAGCAGCGCCAGCTCCTCGCGGAAGCGAGAGATGATGAAGAGCGCGTAGTCGATCGCCAGGCCGATCCCGATCAGGGAGACCACGTTGACCGAGAAGACCGATACCTCGGCGAACAGCGTGATCAGCCGCAGCACCGCCAGCGAGCCGATCAGCGCGAGAAGGCCGACGAGCGCCGGCATCGAGGCGGCGACCAGGCTGCCGAAGATCAGCAGCGCGAGTGCGATCACGATCGGCAGGCTGATCAGCTCGGCGCGCTTGAGGTCCTTGGAGGTGATCTCGTTGACGTCGTTGTAGACGGCGTAGCTGCCGGCCAGCTCGGTGGTCAGACCGCCGCCGACCGACTCCAGGATCGGTGCGATCTCGTCGTAGCCGGTGAGGAAGTCGTCCTGCGACTCACCGGCCAGCGAGACCAGCACCTGCACCGCGGTCCCGTCGCGGCTGATCAGAGGAGCCGCGTCCTCGGGCGGCAGGTCGTAGGAGGTGACCACCGAGGTCACCGCGGTGGGCGGCAGCTGGCTGACGACCTCGCGCACCGCGGACTCGAAGGCCGCGTCGCCGACCTGCAGACCACTGCCGGCCGGTGCGGCGTAGATCGCCACCACGTCGATGCTCTGGTTGCCGAACGTCTGCTGCTCCAGCCGCAGCTCGCGCGCCGACTCGGTGCCGGGATCGTCGAACCCACCCTGGCTGAGGGAGCCAAAGACTCCGAGACCGTAGGTGGCGGCACCGATCGTGACGAGCAGGCCGATGACCAGCACCCGGCGTGCCCTGCGGGCCACGACGCCTGCCCAACGTTCGACCATGGGGGTTCTCCTGCGTTCGGTCCGAGAGATACGTGATGGGCGTTCAGAAGAGTGAACGGTGTAAACCGTAAACGGTGTAAACTGATCTCGTCAACGGGGGCTGCGTCACACTGCACCTCGACAACCCCATTCCGCCGAACCGTTCGAGGACTCCTGTGCCACACCTGATCGAGCCCACGCCCACCCGGCGCGAACTTCAGCGCGAGTCGACCTATGTCGACATCGTCGCGGCCTCCCGCGAGCTCCTCGCAGTGTCGCCAGAGCTCTCCCTGCGTGCAGTCGCCGCCAAGATGGGGATGACCGCGCCGGCGCTCTACCGCTACGTCGCCAGCTATCAGGAGCTCCTCGACCTCGTCGCCTTCGAGATCGACAAGGCGGCGACCGCCACCTTCGCGGCTGCTGCCGACGCGCTCGACCCGGACGACTCGGCCGGGCGCCTCGTAGCGGCCACGACAGAGTTCCGTCAGTGGGCTCTGGGCAACCCCAACGAGTTCTCCACCGTCTTCGCCAACCCGATCGCCGAGGCTGCCTGCACCCGGCGTGAGCTGATCACGCTGGCAAGCTCGGGCCACCTGCTCACCGACCTGATCCACGACGTCTGGCGGCAGCGCGGCTTCGCGATCCCCGCGATCGACGAACTTCCCGAAGCCGTCCGCGAGGCCCTCGAGGAACCGTTGATCCCAGCCCGGGTCGATCACCTCACCCGCGACGAGCGCGGGCTGGTGTGGGTCTTCATGCAGGGCTGGACCCAGCTGTACGGCGTCGTGGTCCTCGAGGTGATGGGCCACATGGATCCTCGCGTGATCGAGTCCGGTGAGATGTTCATCGACGTGGTCCGCCGTTTCTCGCCGACCGTGGGGCTGGAGGACGAGATGCCGCGCTTGGAGAAGATCATCCGAGCACGCCTCGCCCGCTGAGCCTCAGGAACCGGCCAGCACCTCGTCGACCCACTCCGGCACGAGCAGGGTCGCCGGTCCGTGCCGGGACTCGTGGAAGAACGTGGTCCCCTCGCTCGGCTCGAGGTTGAGCTCGAGGGTGCGCGCGCCGTGCCTGGCGGCAAACTGCACGAACCCGGCCGCCGGGTAGACCGCGCCCGAGGTTCCGATCGAGACGAAGAGGTCGGCGCGGTGCAGATGCAGCTGGATGAGGTCCATCCCGTAAGGGATCTCGCCGAACCACACGACGTCCGGACGCAGCTCGCAGCAGCCGCAGCAGGGACACGGTGGGAAGTCGCTCAGGTCGCCCTCCCACGCGACCCGGGCGTCGCAGCCACTGCACAGCGCCGAGCGCAGCTCTCCGTGCATGTGGTGCACGTAGCCGGAACCACCGCGCTCGTGCAGGTCGTCGATGTTCTGGGTGACGAGGAAGAAGTCGTCCCCAAGGGCCGCCTGGAGCCGTCCGATCGCGACGTGCGCCGGATTGGGTTGTACGCCGCTCAAGGACGCGCGCCGCTCGTCGTAGAAGCGGTGCACCACCAACGGCTGACGCTCGAAGGCTTCCGGGGTCGCTACGTCCTCGACGTGGTGGCCCTCCCACAGGCCGTCGGCGTCACGGAAGGTCGGCACTCCACTCTCGGCCGAGATCCCGGCACCAGTCAGCACGACAATCCTCACCCCGTAGTACTACCAGCCAGGACGTCCGGGCGCGGTATCTGCTCAG
>JBAVCA010000470.1:0-4837 GCA_049586475.1 Nocardioides sp. | reverse complement strand
GTCGTCAACCGCTCTCCCTCGGTGGCCCGGCGGACCCGGATCGGGCCCGAGAGCTTGTCGGCGTCGTAGCCGTGGATCGGACGGCCGATCTCGAGCATCACGTAATTGGTGATGTCGACGGCCAGGCTGATCGGGCGCATCCCGGCCTGGGTGAGGCGGCGGGCGATGAAGTCCGGGGTCGCAGCCGTGGGGTCGAACCCGGAGACGAGGCGGGCCACGAACAGCGGGCAGCCCTCGGGGTCGTCGAGCACGACCGGGTAGCCGTCGGCGTTGGCGCCAGGGACGTCGCGCTCGGCGGGGTCGGTGAACGGGGCGTCGTAGGCGAGCGCCGCTTCACGAGCGACCCCGCGCAGGCTGAGGGCGTAGGCGCGGTCGGGGTTGATCTCGAACTCGATCACGTCATCGTCGAGGCCGAGCACCACGAAGGCGTCGTCGCCGGGCGCGCCCGCGTCGGACGGCAGGACGATGATCCCGTCACCGTCACCGGAGAGCCCGAGCTCGGCCGCCGAGCAGATCATGCCCGCCGAGACGTGTCCGTAGGTCTTGCGGGCAGCGATCGCGAAGTTGCCCGGCAGGACGCCGCCCGGCAGGACGCAGACCACCAGGTCGTCGACCTCGAAGTTGTGCGCACCGCAGACGATCCCCTGCGGTTCCCCGGTGCCGTTGGCCGCACCGACGTCGACGGTGCACCAGTTGATGGTCTTGCCGTTCTTCTGCGGCTCTGGCTCGAGGGTGAGGACGCGGCCGAGGACCAGCGGACCGGTGATCGCGTCGCGCGGGCTCTCGATGGCCTCGAGCTTGAGGCCGAGCGCGGTCAGGCGGGCAGCGAGTGCCTCGGTGGTGACGTCGGCCGGCAGGTCGACGTACTCCTTGATCCAGGAGACGGGGGCTTTCATCGCTCTACAGCTCGCTTCCGAAGGCAGTGGTGAAGCGGACGTCGCCCTCGAAGAGGTCGCGCAGGTCCTCGAGACCGTGGCGGAACATCAACGTGCGGTCGATGCCCATCCCGAACGCGAAGCCCGAGTACCGCTCGGAGTCGATCCCACAGGCGCGCAGGACCCGCGGGTTGACCACTCCGCAGCCACCCCACTCGATCCAGCCCTCGCCCCTGCAGGTGCGGCAGGTAGCCATCCCGGTGCCGGTGTCGACCTGCTGGGCTCCGCGACAGACGAAGCAGACCAGGTCGACCTCGGCGCTCGGCTCGGTGAACGGGAAGTACGACGGTCGGAAGCGGGTCGTGATGCCGTCGCCGAACATCGACGTGGCGAAGTGGTCCAGGGTCCCCTTGAGGTGCGCCATCGAGATGCCCTCGTCGATCGCCAACCCCTCCACCTGGTGGAAGACGGGGCTGTGCGTGGCGTCGTACTCGTCGGTGCGGAACACCCGACCGGGGCACACCACGTAGATCGGTGGCTCACGGGTGAGCATCGTGCGAGCCTGGACCGGTGAGGTGTGGGTCCGCAGCACGAGCCCGTTGTCCTGGGGGTCGGTCCAGAAAGTGTCCTGCATCGTGCGGGCGGGGTGGTCCGGGCCCAGGTTGAGCGCGTCGAAGTTGAGCCACTCGGCCTCGATGACCGGGCCCTCGGCGACCTCCCAGCCCATCGCCACGAAGATGTCGGCGATCAGCTCGGAGCCGGTCGTGATCGGGTGGCGCGCGCCCACCGGGACCCGGTCGGTCGGCAGGGTGACGTCGACGGTCTCCTCCGCCAGCATCCGCTCCTCGTGCTCGGCCTCGAGCACTCCCAAGCGGGCCGCCAGCGCCTGGTTCACGGCGCCACGAGCCTGACCGATCCGTTGACCGGCCTCCTTGCGGGCCTGGGGCGGCAGCGCACCGATCTCCCGGTTGGCCAGGGCGAGCGGGGACCGGTCACCGGCGTGGTCGATCCGCACCTGCTTGAGGTCGTCGAGGTCGGCGGCGGCTGCGATCGCGACCAGGGCGGCGTCGCGAGCGCTCTCGACCTCTTCGGACTTCAAGGGGGTGACCTCCACGGGGTCGTAGTCGGTGTTGGGTCCAGACATGGTGCTGAGTCTAGGAGTGCGGAGGCGACCGGCGCTGCGGGGTCAGGACTGGTAGCCCGAGCGCCGGCGCGACCTGCCGAGCGCCGGCGGGATGGGCAGGCGGGTCACGGCAGGCCGAGGTCGCTGTCCACGAGCGCAGGCCAGGTGCAGGAGATGACCGCCCCGCCGGCCGGAGCGTCGTCGATGGTCACCGCACCCCCGTGGGCTCGCACCAACCCGTGGACGATGTAGAGCCCGAGGCCGGACCCACCCCGCCCGCCGGTCCAGAACTTGGTGAAGACGCGACGACGCAGCTCGGAGGCGATCCCGGCGCCCTGGTCGGCGACGCGGATCATCACCGCGTCGGACCCGTCGTCGCTGCGGTGCTGCTCCAGGCTCACCCGGACCGTGCCCTCCCCGTGCCGAACGGCGTTCTCGACCAGGTTGGTCACGACCTGGGTGAACTTGTCCGGGTCGGCGAAGATCTGCGGGAGATCCTCCGCCGCGGCGAGCTCAATGGGCCGCTTCGTGCCGGCTCCGACGGAGTCCACGATCCGCGACACCAGGACCGTCGCGCTTGTCGGTCGCCGATACATCTGCAGCCGACCGGTGTCGATGCGGGCGACGTCGAGGAGCTCGGCGATGAGGCGACTGAGCCGGTCGGCGTCGGCACTGACCGTGGCCAGCATCAGCTTCTTCTGCTCGTCGTTGAGGCGGTCCCAGCGGTTGAGCAGCGCCTGCACGAAACCCTTGACGCCGGTGAGTGGTGAGCGCAGCTCGTGAGCCACCGTCGCGACCAGGTCGGATCGCTCGCGGTCCAGGCGCGCGCGGCCCCGCCCGGACCGAATGCTGATCGCTACGAGGCTCACCTCCCCCAGAGGTCGCTCGCGGTGCAGCCTGGCGGTGACCAGCACCTCGGTGCCGTCCGGCAGCAACCACGACTGCTCAGGGACCGCGGTTCGCGTACGGAGCCCGATGTACGGCGAGTTGCAGCGCAACCACTCCTGACCGTCCTGGCCCTGGAGCCGGAGCACCGACTCCAGCGGCATCCCCGTGGCCTGTGCCGCTGTGCTCCAACCCAACATTGCGGCCGCGGCGGTCGAGATCACCGTCACCACCCCGTCGGCGTCAGCCAGCAGGACGCCGTCCGGCAGGGCGTCGACGACGGCCTGGGCGCTCGGATCGGTCACGGGGTCAGGCTACTGGGCTGTGCCCGGGGGCTGCTCAGGCTCCGTTGCGGTGGCTTCGTGCCGACTCATACAGGCACAGCGCTGCGGCGGTGGCCAGGTTGAGGCTCTCCGCCCGGCCATGGATGGGGATCCGGATCCGGTGGTCGGCGAGGGAGGCCACGTCGTCGGGCAGGCCGTGCGCCTCGTTGCCGAACACCCAGGCGGTTGGCGCGGCAAGGACCGCTCCGGCCTGATGGAGGTCGACCTCCCCAGCGCCGTCGGCCGCCAGGACTCGCAGTCCAGCCGCTCGCGCCGCGGCGATGGCGGTCGACAGGTCAGGCTCGACGGCTACCGGGAGATGGAACGCGCTGCCGACACTGGCGCGCAGCGTCTTCGGGTTGTAGAGGTCGACCGAGGAGCCGGCGAGCACGACGGCGTCCGCGCCGGCGGCATCGGCGGTGCGGATGACGGTGCCCGCGTTGCCGGGATCGCGCACGTCGGCACAGATGACCACCAGTCGCGCACCGCGCTCCGGGTCGAGCACGTGCTCGAGGGGGCGATCAATGAACCGGCATACCGCCACCACCCCGGCGGGGTTGACCGCGTCACTGAGGGAAGCGAGCGCTCGGTCGTCGACCAGGGTCCACGGCGTCGCCCCGGCCGCCGCGGACAAGGCGGCGTACTGCTCGGTGGCCGTGGGGGTCGCGAACACTTCCAGCACGCAGCCTGGCACCGAGAGAGCGCCCTCGACGGCCTTGGGGCCGTCGACGACGAACAGCCGCCGTTCGGATCTCTCCGAACGGCGGCTGAGCTTGCGTGCGTCCTTGACGCGGGTGTTGCCTGAAGTCAGGGGGGCACCCGTCGTCGTCATGCGTGGGTCAGGCCTCGGCCTCGACGCGAGGCGCGTTGACGTCCTCGGGCAGCGCTGCCTTGGCAGCAGCGACGATTGCGTTGAACGCGACGACGTCGTTGACGGCCAGGTCGGCGAGGATCTTGCGGTCGACCTCGATGCCGGCCAGGTTGAGGCCCTGGATCAGGCGGTTGTAGGTCATGCCCTCGGCGCGAGCCGCGGCGTTGATCCGCTGGATCCAGAGGCGACGGAAGTTGCCCTTGTTCTTCTTGCGGTCGTTGTAGCTGTAGACCAGGGAGTGGGTGACCTGCTCCTTGGCCTTGCGGTACAGACGCGAGCGCTGGCCGCGGTAACCGCTGGCGCGCTCGAGGGTGGTACGACGCTTCTTGTGAGCGTTCACTGCGCGCTTGACGCGTGCCATGAGGTTCTCCTTGTTGCTAGCTGGTCCAGACGAGCTCGACCGATGAATGGGGCGAGAGGGTCAGAGACCCAGCATCTTCTTGGCGCGGGGGACGTCGGCCTTGGCGACCTCGACCGTGCCGGACAGCCGGCGGGTCACCTTGGAGGACTTCTTCTCCAGGTTGTGACGCTTGCCAGCCTTCTCGCGCAGGATCTTGCCCGTTCCCGTCACGCGGAAGCGCTTCCCGGCGCCGCTGTGGCTCTTGTTCTTCGGCATCTCGATCTCTCCTTGGTTGGTACAAACTCTGGTCCCCGGCGCGCCGGAGTCTGGGGCGGAGCCCCAGCGGGTGTCAGGCCTCGATCTCGGGATCGAGGTTCTCGGAGCGGCCGCGCTCCTTCTTTGCCGCGACCGGTCCGGCAG
>JBAVCA010000469.1:0-8590 GCA_049586475.1 Nocardioides sp. | reverse complement strand
TGTCATAGACCCGGGTCGGGCCTTCATCCTCACCATCACCTCCCAGGTACTCGACTGCCAACAGCGCGGACGACCCGTTCGGGGACAGGCGGAAGTAGCCGTAGGATCCCGGCCCGGGGTCCGCCGTGAGCACGACCTCGCCGGTCGCGACCTCGATCACGGTCGAGGTCTCGCCGTACCCGCCGACGGCGTGTCCGTCGGCGACGACCTCGCTGGTGAGGGTGTCGGAGCTGCTCACCTCGCCGTTGCGCCAGTCGACGACGAAGACGTCGCGGCCGTTGCGCACGTAGACGGTGTCCCCGTCGAGAGCAGGGGAGGAGTAATTGTCGTCGGCGTCCGGAAGGTCGACGCTGGCCACCTCCCGATCGGTCGTGACGTCGCGCACGTGCACGGTGGCCACCCCGTCGACACGTTGGACGTAGACGACGTACGGCTGGGAGGGATCGGTGGCGTGCACGATCTCCTCGGTCACCAGGTCGAGTGGTTTCACCATGCCGTCGAGTGAGACCAGCGAGAAGCGTTGCGGTCCGCCGCTGTCGCTGGAGGAGTTGTCGCCATGACGCACCAGCACGCCTGCCGAGGTGTAGTAGAGCGACTTGATGGCCTTGTCGTCGATGACTGCACTGATCTCGCCGCCCTCGAGGTAGAGGGTGGTGCCGATCGTGAAGACAGCCCCGTCCCCGCGGGCCGGCGAGCCCTCTCGCGCGGTGGCGGGATCGATGGCGGCGCCGCGCTGGTCGCCCTGCTCGTGCAGGTAGGCGAGACCTGAGCCGATCACAGCCAGTACCGCAAGACCTGCGACGACTGCTCCGGCGCCTTGGCGTCGTCGGAGGCGTCGTCCGCGGGCGAGCACCTCGACTGCCTGGGGCGCGGGGACGTCGAGGCGATCGGCCTCGGCGTTGATCAGGGTGCTGAGTCGGTCAGTCATGGTGGGCTCCCAGGGTTGCGGGGACGACGGCGTCGCCGAGCAGCGTGCGCAGGCGGACGAGTGCGTCAGAGGTCTGGCTCTTGACGGTGCCCTCGGCCACGCCGAGGGCGGAGGCGGTCTGAGCGACGCTCAGGTCCTCGTAGAAGCGCAGCACGATCACCGCGCGTTGCCGGGGCGGCAGCTGACCGAGGGCAGTCAGGAGGGCCGGGCGGTCAGTGGGGTCGCTCTCGGAGGCGGCCGATTCGGGCAGGACCTCGGTGGGACGCTCGTTACGCCACGACTTCTTCCGAAACCACGACGACGCCGTGTTGATCAGCGTGGTGCGAGCAAAGCCCTGCGCTGCGCCGAGGTCGCGCACCCGGCCCCAGGAGGCGTAGGTCTTGGCGAGGGCCGTCTGGACGAGGTCCTCGGCTTCGGCGCGGTCGCCGAGCAGCAGGAAGGCAGTCCGGTAGAGCGATGCCCAGGATGCATGCACGAACTCGGTGTAGTCGGCATCCGAAGGTGGCCGTGGTCGGAGGGGCATAGAGGTGATCTCCCGAGGTTGATCCTGTGGGCAGCACCCACGAGGAGAGGCGGTGTCAACCTGTCAGATGTCTCGACAGCACGATCGGTTGGCTCCGAAAGCGACGAACTTCCGGTCCGCGCCCCGTAGGCTGAGCGGGTGCTGGCAGCCGCTTATCTGCTCACCGCCAGCCTGGCCGGCTTTGCCCTCGCCACCCGGATGGTCCCGACGGCGCCCGCCATCGTGCGCATCCCAGCCGGCTTCCTGCTGGCCGTCGTCCTCACGTCGTGGACGACCTACCTGGTCGCCGCCGGCCTGTCTGGGCAGACCCCGCACTCCCTGCGGATCGGCTTGATCGTCAGTACCACCGTCGCTGCGCTCGGAGTAGCGATCCTGGGCAGACGGTTGCGCCCGCGCGACATCACGATTCCGGTCCTCGACGCACTGCTGGCGCTCTTCGCTCTGTGCGTCTCGTGGTGGTTCATGAACGCCCGACTGCGCGAGGAGTCCGGCGACCTCGTGGTCTCGGCGAACACCTGGGGCGACCTCGGGCTGCACGGCGCGCTGTCTCGCTCGTTCTCGGTCGGTGCCAACTATCCGACGGAGTACCCGTTCTTCGCCGGCGAGCCCATCAGATACCACTTCGGCTTCGACTTCTTCGCCGGGATGCTCCAGGAGGGGGGCTTCTCGCTGCTGTGGTCGTTCAACCTGCCGGCCATCGTCGGTTTCGCGGCGATGATGACCATCACCTTCGCCATCGCACGTCTGCTGTTCAGCGCGTCACCGGCGCCCCGATGGTGGTGCGATCGCGGCGTGTGGGCCGGTTTCGTGGCCGTCGCGCTGCTGCTGACGAACCAATCTCTGGGCTGGCTGCGCTACGTGGAGCAGGACGCGAACGGCAGCTTGGCGACCGCACTCCGACCCAGCGTGCTCTGGGCCCACGAGGGGTACGCGACCGGGGGTCCGTACACCGACGACCGCATCGTGATGTTCAACACCCCGAACGCCTACCTCACCCAGACGCACCTGATCGTCGCGATGGCGTTCGTGTTGTTCCTGACGTACGTGGTGCTCGGTCAGCTACGAGGGCCGGGGCGGCCGGACAGGTGGGTGCTGGGCGCGGTCGGGGTGACCTTCGGCGTCGCCTTCTGGCTGAATGGTGTCGTCTGGCTCGCGGCAGCGGTCTTCCTTGGGACGCTCCTGGTCGGGTGGGGTCTGGCGGCCTGCCGCGGCGCCTACGCGAACGCGCAGCTGGGGATGCGCTGGCCGATGGTCCGACGTCAAGCACTCGCCTGGGGCTCTCTGGTTGCCTGCTTCGCGGTGCCGGCTCTGGCGATCGGGGTACCCCAAGCCCTGCTCCTCAACGCCGGGACCGCCGAGGGCGGCCTGGCTGTGCACCTCGGCTACCTCACCTGCTCCTCCACCGCCTCCTCCTGCAACGGTGGGTCGATGAGCCCGCTCTCGCTGGCTGACTGGTCGTCGTTCGTGCAGTACTGGTGGCTCAATCACGGCGCGTTCGTCCCGCTGCTCGTGGTGGCGTTCGCGATCGGTTCGGGACGCGACCGGAAGATCATCGCCGCAACGACGTTCGTGTTCGTGTGGGGGAACCTGATCCAGGTCGGTCAGGACGTCGGTGGGCAGAACCACAAGGTGTTCAACCTCTGGGAGAACCTGGCCGGACCGTTCGTCGCGTTCGCCGTCATCTCGATCTGGATGGCCGGGCGGCGCTGGTCGCGCCGCGGGACCTGGCGGCTTCGCGCAGCAGGAGGATTGACCTCGCTGGCGTCGGTGGTCCTCGTCGGTTTCCTGACCATCTCCGGCCTGATCGACGTGATGACGGTCAAGAACGACTTCGTGGTGAGTGTCTTCGGCGATCAGGTTCAGCAGGAGGCGATGAACTGGATCATCACCGAGACCGAACCCGATGCCACCTTCCTCACCGACTACGACCAGCTCTACACCGCGCCCACGATGGCGGGGCGCGGCATCGCGCTCGGGTACTCATCGTGGGCGTCGTCGGCCGGCTACGACATCGGGCCTCGTCAGGAGGCGATTGCCGCGATCTACTCCGCTCCCGATCGCGCGACCGCGTGCAGCCTGCTGAGGTCCGCCGGACTTGACTACGTCCTGGTCGGCCCGCAGGAGGAGACGAGCCCGCGCCTCGAGGTCAACGGGGCACTGTTCCGCATGCTGGCTCCGGCAGCGACGTTCGGCGAGGCCGCGGGTGCCTACCGGATCTACCGGGCGGCTGACTTCTGTTGACGCGCCGAACGAGCAGCCCGGAAGCCCTCTAGGCTGAGCGCGTGCAGTGCGCCTACTACGACGCGGCGGCCTGTCGGTCGTGCAGTGAGCTGCCGACGCCGTACGCCGAGCAGCTCGCACGCAAGGAGATGTCGTGCCGCGCGATCCTCGGCGCGTACGCGGAGCGCCCTGGCCTGACCTGGCTCCCGGTGGTCGCGAGCCACGAGCGGGCCTTTCGCAACAAGGCGAAGATGGTCGTGGCAGGTCCCGTCGGCGCTCCTACGCTCGGGATCCTCGACCCGCGTGGCTCCGGGACCGACCTGCGCGGCTGTCCGCTCTACTCAGCTGCGATGCACGAGATCCTGGAGGTGCTCGCCGGGCACGTGACCCGCGCCGGGCTCACGCCGTACGACGTGAGGACGCGGCGCGGCGAGCTCAAGCACCTCCTGGTCACCGAGTCGCCCGACGGCGAGTTCTTGGTGCGCTGGGTGCTGCGCTCCTCCGAAGCGCTCCCGCGGATCCGCAAGCACCTGGACGCCCTGCTCGCTGAGGACCCCCGGATCGCGGTGGTCTCGGTCAACTTCCAGCCGGACCACAAGGCGGTGCTCGAGGGTGAGCACGAGACCGTGCTGACCACACGCGAGACATTGCCGATGCGGGTCAACGACGTCGTGCTGCACCTGCGACCTCGCAGCTTCTTCCAGACCAACACCGCTGTCGCTGAGGCGCTCTACCGCCGGGCAGCGACCTGGGCGGATCGAGTTGCTCCCGCATCGGTGCTCGATCTCTACTGCGGAGTGGGCGGCTTCGCGCTCCACCTGGCTGCCCCTGGACGGGATGTCTCCGGGGTCGAGGTGAGTGATGAAGCCGTGGCCAGTGCGGTGCTGTCCGCGCACGAGGCGGGTCTCGTTGCCGACTTCTGGTGCGGTGACGCTGCGACGGCGGACCTGGGCGCCGAGCTCGTGGTGGTCAACCCGCCGCGACGGGGGATCGGTCCCGACCTCGCGGTCCGACTCGATGCCAGCGAGGCGCAGCACCTCATCTACTCCAGCTGCAGCGCCGCGTCCCTGGCCCGTGACCTGTCGGCGATGCCGTCCTGGCGCCCGGTCGAGGCTCAGCTGCTCGACATGTTCGCCCACACGACCCACTACGAAGTGGCGATGTTGCTCGAGCGCTGCTGACCGGGATCCTCGTCGAGACGGTGCGCGTACAGGATGGCGTTGACCTCGCCTCCGAGCAGGAGAGCGATGCTCAGCAGGTAGACCCAGGTCAGCAGGATCACGCCACCGCCCAGGGCACCGAGCAGTGGGCTGCTCTCGGCCACGACGCGCACGTAGATGCTGAAGCCGAGCGTTGCCAGCAGCCACAGGATCGACGTCACCAGTGACCCGGGAAGGCTGGCCCGCCAGGGAGTTCTGCGGTTCGGGGCGACGTGAAAGACGAACGCCAGCCACGCGGTGACGACCACGAAGAGGATCGGGAAGCGGGCGGCGTCCCAGAGCCAGACGAAGACCGGGCCGAGCCCCACCACGTCGGCGACGTCCTCCCCACGGCCGAGCAGGGGCCCGACGACGACGACCGCAAGGGATGCGACGACCACGAGCGCGGTGGCACCGCCGAGCACCAGGCCGAGGAAGCGTCGTCGGACCCAGCTGCGCTGTTCCTCGATGTCATAGGCGTGGTTGAGGGCCTCGATCACCACCGCCCACGCCCCCGACAAGGTGACCAGCGCGCCGATCGTCGCGACGGTGAGCAGTCCGCCGTACCGACCCGAGAGGATGGTCTCGACCGAGGTCGTCACCTCGTTGGCCTGGTTGTCGAAGATCTGGCTCAGGGCGGTGGTCACCTGCTCCTGGGTGCGCGACGCGACGTCGGCCCCGGCGACGATCTCGAGATAGCTGAGCAACCCGGCGGCGACGAGCAGCCCGGGGAAGAGGCTGAGGACAGTGAAGAACGCGACCTCGGCAGCGAGACCGAGGACCCGGTCCTTGCCGACCTCGGTGGCGAGGTCTTTCATCAGGGTGCGGGCGGTCGGGCGTGGCACAGGCGGAGACCTCGGGCTCGGGGAAGAAGTCGGTCCCCAACGTACGCGGCGCGGCACCAGACGGCGCCGGCCCGTCCGAGAGCTGCGCTCAGCGAGCCGCGTCGAGATGTCGGACGACGTCCGCGGCCGTGTCGCGGGCAGGCCGCCCGACGCCGATGAGCGTCGCCGAGGCAGGTCCGCACCAGTCGCCGTACCCGAGGAACCACAGCGGCCGGCCGTCTGCCGAACGCACCGTGCCGGCCGAGTCAGGCGGAGCGTGCGTGAGCGGCACCCCGCCCGACCGGGGCAGGTCGAGACCGCGCAGGTGGCTCAGGGCGGGTCGGAAGCCGGTGGCCCAGATGACGGCATCGAGCTGGATCGTGCGACCGTCGGGCCAGCGTGCGCCCTGCTGCGTCAGGCTGGCGATCATCGGCTGGGCGATGAGGTCGCCTCGATCGCGCGCCGCCCGTACCGACGGCACCGCCACGACGTCGCCGAGCGAACCCACGCCTCGGGCGGGACGTCCGGCAGCTCGGTCGGCGACGGCCTTGGTGGCCACCTCGAAGAGCACTCGGCCATCAACGTCGTCGGGAAGGTAGCGCGGCGGACGTCGGGTCGACCAGTACACGGCATGAGCGCTGCCGAGCAGGTCGGCGGCGATCTGTGCGCCGGAATTGCCGCCGCCCACCACGAGCACGCGTGCTCCGGAGAACTCTGCGGGACCTCGGTAGTCGCGCGTGTGCAGCTGGCGGCCCAGGAAGTCCCCCGCACCCGCTACCGAACCCCAGAGCGGTCGGTCCCAGGTGCCCGTGGCGTTGACGACCGCGCGGGCTCGGACCACGCCGCGGTCGGTGTGCACCACCATGACGGGGGGCTTCAGACGATCTTCGGCGGCGGTGAGCTCGACGACCCGCACGGGTCGGTGCACGTCGAGCTCGTAGCGTCTTTCGTAGTCACGGAGGTAGTCGACGACATGAGCGGCGTCGGGATCCCCGCTGCCGTGGGGAGACGGCATCAATCGTCCGGGCAGGGAGCTGTAACCGGCCGGGGAGAAGAGGCGCAAGCTCGGCCAGGCATCCAGCCAGGCGCCGCCGGGGCGGTCCCGTCGGTCGAGGATGACCACTGACAGCGAAGCCTTGCTGCGATCACGCTCCCGCTCGGCACGTCGCAGGTAGTAGCCCAGCGCCAGCGCGGACTGCCCGCCCCCGACGACACACACGTCGACGACGTCGGGGAGGCTCACTGCTCGGGCCGCCGACGCTCGAGGAGCACCGTGTCGCGCCAGACGCCGTCGAGTCGCGCGATGCGGGAGCGCACGGCGAGCGTGACGTAACCCGCGCTGCGGTGCAGTGCGAGGCTCGCCTTGTTCTCGGGAAAGATCGAGGTCTGCAGGGTCCACAGGTCACCCGCGTCGGCCTCGGTGACCTGGCGGTGCAGCAGGGTGCGCCCGACTCCGCGACCGCGTGCCTCGGCAGCGACGTACACCGATGTCTCAGCGACGCCGGAGTAGCAGGCGCGGGTGGAGGTAGGGTTGGCTCCGGTCCAGCCCACGACCGTGGTGTCGAGCTCGGCGACCCAGCGGTGCCCGGGGAGCCACCTGGCGGCGAAGTTCGCGCGGTCGGGTACCTCGGTCTCGAAGGTCGCCAGACGGGTCGCGATGCCTTCCGCGTAGATCTCGGCGACCCGGCCCAGGTCGGCGTGGGTCATCGCGCGGGTGGTGACGTCGGAGGGAAGGTCGGCGGGGCAGCAGGGCTGTGCGTCGAGGATGCCCATCACGACGTCGGCGGCCTGCGGGAGGCCGGCGCAGCAGACAGGATCGATCGAGACCAGGCTCGCGGTCCCCACCTTGTCGACCGTCACGTAGCCGAGCTCCGCGAGGTGGCGCACATGGTGGGAGCAGGTGGGCTGGCTGATGCCGAGCTGTTGAGCGAGGTCGCCTACCCGCACCGCGTCCGACGGACTGGAAGCAACGGCATGCAGCAGGCGGACCCGTGTCGGGTCGGCCAGCACCGCGAAGGTAGCGGCGTAGGAGGTGGCGTCGTCGTGGCTGAGGGAAGGCACGCGCGGAGCCTATCTCCAACATCGACGTCGATCGATGGTTGCATTCATCGAGACTCGTCGATATCGTTTATATCGACACATACCTATATCTCACAGGAGCCGCCATGCCCCTCGACGTCACCTCGGACCATCCGCTCATCGTTGTCGGTGCGGGTCCGGTCGGACTCGCCGCAGCCGCGCACGCCTACGAGCGCGGACTCCCCGTCATCGTCCTCGAGGCCGGAGCAGCGGCGGGACGCTCGGTCGCCGAGTGGGGTCACGTGCAGCTCTTCTCACCGTGGTCCGAGCTGGTCGACGCCGCTGCCGCTCGGCTGCTGACTCCTCGAGGCTGGAGCCACCCGGACCCGGCGGGCCTGCCCACGGGTGCTCAGTGGGTCTCCGACTACCTGGCCCCCCTGGCTGAGGCCTTGCTCGCTGCCGGCGTGCTGATCCGCACCGACCACCAGGTGGTGGGTGTGGCTCGCGCAGGTCGCGACCGACTGGTCGCCGCCGGGCGCGAGGCCGTCCCGTTCGCCGTGCACGTGATGACTCCACAGGGACACGAGGTGCTCAGCGCCGCTGCCGTGATCGATGCCTCCGGCACCTGGACGCAACCCGGCCCGCTCGGCGCCGAGGGTCTGGCGGCTCCAGGTGAGCGCGAGCACGCCGAGCGGATCTCCTACGCGATGCCCGATGTCCAGGACCCGCTCGTACGAGCACGCCTCGCCGGTCGCCACGTCGTCGTGGCCGGCGCCGGTGCTTCCGCCCAGAACACCCTGGTCACCCTCGGCCGTCTGGCTGAGGAGACGGGGACCCGGATCACCTGGCTGCTGCGTCGCGGTGATGCGGACAAGGC
>JBAVCA010000468.1:0-2844 GCA_049586475.1 Nocardioides sp. | reverse complement strand
CACCCAGCACGGCTGTCCCTGGCGGCGGTAGACGTAGACCTCGCCTCCGTGGTCGTCGACCCGCGGCCGGCGACCCATCGCCTCGGGTGTGTGCTCAGGTCGCACCGTGTCGATCCTCCCGGTCCTGGCGCCGTCGGCCATGAGCAGCACGAGGTCGTCCCACATCGCGCGCCACTGCCCTGCGCGGAGCGTCTGCCCAGGACGACGCGGATGGATCCGGTGCCGGAACAAGAGCTCGGCACGGTAGACGTTGCCCACCCCGGCCAGCACCGTCTGGTCCATCAGCAGAGCACCGATGGGCAGTCGACTACGGGCGATCCGCTCCCAGGCCAGCATCGGGTCCGACCCGACGCGCAGCGGGTCCGGCCCCGCCGCGGCCACGACGGCGTCGCGTTGCTGCGTCGTCCAGAGCTCGCAGGCCGACGCACCGCGAAGGTCTGCGTACGCCGTCTCGTGGGCGATCCGCAGTCGTACCTGCCCGACGGGGGCCGGGACGTCGGATACCTCCGGGTGCACCTCGAACGTACCGATCAGCCCGAGGTGGACGTGCACGAACCTGTCGCCAGGAAATTCGATGAACAGCTGCTTGCCCCAGGCCTCCGCCCCCACCAGCACCTCGGCGTCGAGCAGGGCAGCGGAGTCAGCGAAGCGGCCCTGCGGGCTGGTCACCGCGACAGTGCGGTCGGCGAACGCGTCGGTGAGGGCGCGAGCGAGCCGGTGGAGGGTATGCCCCTCAGGCATCGGGTCCGAGACCCACCGCGGACTCCGGCAGCGGTGGGAGAACCCGAGTGGCCTCGTAGTCGTGGAGCATCGTGATCCGACGGACGTGGCGCTCGTCGGCGCTGAACGGCTCGGCCAGGAACAGCGCGATGAAGCGCGTCATCTCCTCGAGGCTGTGCATCCGGCCGCCGACCGAGATCATCTGGGCGTTGTTGTGCTCGCGGGCCAGCCTGGCGGTGTCGTCGGACCACACGAGGGCGCAGCGAATGCCGGCCACCTTGTTGGCGGCCATCTGCTCACCGTTGCCGGAACCGCCGACGACGACGCCGAGGCTGTCCAAGCCGGACGCCTGGTCCTGGGACACCCCGACGGCCGCCCGCAGGCAGAAGACCGGGTAGTCGTCGAGGGCGTCATGGACGAACGGGCCGTGGTCGACCGGCTCGTGACCCTGGTCGGTCAGCCACTGGCTGAGGTGGTCCTTGAGTTCGAGGCCGGCATGGTCGCTGCCGAGGTGCACGCGCATGGACGCATCCTCTCAGCCGTGAGCGACGAGGAAGGAGGCCACCTGCCGCATCAGCGGTTCAGCGGCGCTGAAGACGCTGTCGTGGCGCCAGAAACCATGGACCTGGCCGAGGTAACGGGCCGCCACGACCTCCACACCCTGCTCGGCCAGGAGCCGGGCGAGATGCTCACCCTCGTCGCGCAGCGGATCGTGCTCGGCCGTGGTCACGAGGGTGGGTGGCAGGGTGGCGAGTCGCTCCGAGCGCAGTGGGGCAAGGTCCGGGTCGTCGTAGCGGGTGACGTCCCCACCGGCGTACTGCTCCCAGTACCAGGCGACCTCGCGGGCGTCGAACCCCTCGGTCTCCGACTCGTGCGAGGCGTAGCCCGCGGTGGGATCGAGGAACGGGTAGGTGAGCGCCAGCGCGTCGAAGAGCCCTGGATGGCGGAGCGCTGCGACCAGAACGAGGTTGGCGCCGGCGCTGTCACCGTGGCCGAGCAATGGTCCCTCCAGCCCGTGGACCGCGCCCTCCCCCTCGATCCAGGACAGCACCGTGTCGACGTCGTCGGGCGCAGCCGGGAACCGGTGTTCCGGGGCGAGTCGGTAGTCGACGCTGATCACCGCGCGTCGGGTGCGGTTGGCCAGCCGGCGTGCCGAGGCGTCGTGGACCTCGACGTCGTTGAGCACGAACCCACCCCCGTGCAGGTGGACCACGGTGCCGCGTACCGCATCCTCGGGCAGGTAGATCCGGCACGGCACTCCGTCCGCGTCGACGTCCTCGACCGAGGCGACCTCCTCGCGCGGTAGCGTCGCCGCCAACGCGCGGGCCTGCCGGCGCGCGGCTACGACGTCGAAGTCCGGGGAAGCGACCGAGAGATCATCGGACGCGAGGTCGAGGGCGGCGCGGGCTTCGGGGAACAGCACGTGGCCGAGCGTAGCGAGCCCGGCGTCCTCAGGAGTTGAAGTCGCCCTGGGTGCGCTCGAGGCCACGGGTGATGAGGCTCTCGACGGCATCCGCGGCCGTGTCGACCTGGAAGGGCAGCTCCTTGCGCTCGGTGGTCGAGTAGTTCGACAGCACGAAGTCAGCCACGTCCTGACGACCCGGTGGGCGCCCGATGCCGGCACGCACGCGGTGGAAGTCACCGGTGCCGAAGGACGAGCGCAGGGACTTCAGTCCGTTGTGCCCGTTGTCGCCGCCGCCGAGCTTGACGCGCAGGGTGCCGAAGGCGATGTCCAGCTCGTCGTGGATGGCGACGATTCGCTCCGGAGGCACCTTGTAGAAGCTCGCCAGAGCCTTCGTCGCACCTCCGACGTCGTTCATGTAGGAGCGGGGTCGAGCCAGCACGACCCGGGGAGCTTGCGCTTCTCCGGCCGGCCCGAGCCGACCCTCGACGACGTCGGCGCGGCCGGTCTTGTGCGCGCGCCAACCCGAGCCCATCCGTCGGGCGATCTCGTCGGTGACCAGGTAGCCGATGTTGTGCCGGTGCCCCGCGTAGGTCGGTCCCGGGTTGCCCAGGCCGACGATCAGCCACACCTGCGCCTCAGCCATGCTGGACTCTCCGTCGTCAGTGCTCGTGTGTCGTGCCGCAGCCGCAGCCGGCGCCGGCTGCGGCACTGGCCGCGAA
>JBAVCA010000467.1:0-4314 GCA_049586475.1 Nocardioides sp. | reverse complement strand
GCTCCGGGCTGAGCGCGAGCTGGCCGAGGACGACGAGCTCGAGGACGCCGGCGTCGTGGCCCGGTACCTCAGCAACCCCGTGGCGCTGGCGCTTACCGTGATCGTCGCGGTGGCTCTGTTCGGCACCCGGACCGCCTGGGGAACGGTGGTGGGAGGCGCGCTTGCCCCGGTGCCGGCTGACGTGGGTGCCTGGTGGTCGCTGGCCACCCACGCGTGGCACCCCCTCGGCTTCGGCACTGACGTCCCTGCCCCGCCGTACGTCGCCTTTCTGGCAGTGCTGGGGACGTTCCTCGGCACCACGGGCGCGATCAGTGTGCTGATGCTCGGCGCTGTGCCGTTCGGCCTGTGGGGCGCATGGCGCTTCCTGCGGGTAGCCGGGCGCCTGGTCAGTCCGCAGGGCGCTCCACGGTGGTTGCTGGTTGCCGCCGCGACGACGTATGCGCTGGTCCCGGTGACCTCCGGGGCGTGGGGGAGCGGTCGTCTCGGGCTCGTGGTAAGCGCGGCACTCGTGCCGTGGCTGGCACATGCGGCGCTCGGGTTCGCTGACCCGGATCCGGAAGGGCGACGGCGCGCCGGTTGGCGGACCGGTCTGCTCCTGACGCTGTGCGCTGCCTTCTCGCCCGCGGCATGGTGGTTGGCCCTCGCGGTGCTGGTGCTGGTGCTCGTGCTCGGCGTCCTGGTGGCGCGTACGGCACTGCTGGCGCGCGACCTGCTGGGCCCGCCCATCACGGCTGTCGTCGTCCCGATGGTGCTGCTGGCGCCCTGGTGGGTGGCCGCACTGCGCAGCGGCGCCGCAGGAGCGCTGGTGGCGGAGTCCGGCCGGCAACCCGCGGCTCAGCTGACCGCGCTCGACCTGTTGACCGGTCGACTGGAGAGCAGTGGTGCCCCGGCCTGGTCCGGAGTCGTGCTGCTGGTGCTCGCTGCGGTGGCGCTGGCCCCACGCTCCAGCCGGATCCCCGTGGCTCTGTGCTGGTTGATCGCCGTGGCGACAG
Source organism: Nocardioides sp. (assembly GCA_049586475.1). Classification (GTDB taxonomy): domain Bacteria; phylum Actinomycetota; class Actinomycetes; order Propionibacteriales; family Nocardioidaceae; genus Nocardioides. The sequence goes on along the minus strand of JBAVCA010000467.1, from coordinate 3,322 downwards.
TCCTGGTGGCAGTGGTGCTGGCCGGATTGAATGTCGACCTGGTGGCGGGCTCGAGCCCCGCCGGCCTCGGCATCACCGTCGTGGTCCTGCAGGCCGCCCTGGTCACGGCGGTGCTGCTGGGTGCTCAGGGGATGCTGCGGGCGCCTCTGGCAATGACAGGAGCAACGTCGCGTCGAGCGCTCCGCGTGGCCGGCCTGGGCGCTGCAGTGGCGGCGATGTCCGTGCCGGCCGCCGGGCTGCTGTGGACCGTCGACGGTACTGGTGACCTCTCCTCGGCACCGGCGAAAGTGGTGCCTGCCTACATGCTGCAGAGCTCGGTGGTCGGTCCTGAGCACGGCATCCTGGTCGTGCGCGGCTCGCTGTTCGGAGGTCTGTCCTACACGGTGCGCCGCGACGACGGGGTCACCATCGGTGAGGACGAGATCTTGGCTCTGGCCCAGCAGGACGCCGACGCTCACGACGTGATCTCAGCTCTGCTGGCTCGCCCGACGGGCACCGTCGTGCAAGACCTGGGCGACCTGGGCCTCGAGTGGGTCCTGATGACCGCGCCTGCCGATGGCACGGTCGCGGCATCGCTCGATGCCACCACCGGGTTGATCCAGGCGAGCACCGAGCCGGGGACCCGTGCCTGGCGGGTGGATCGTGCCCTGGCAGCCGATGCTGTGGACGGGCCCGGCTCATGGGTGTTCGGGCTGCTGCTGGTGGTGCAGGGGCTCGGGCTGATCGTCGTACTGGTGCAGTGCGTCCCGAACCTTCGGTCCGGGAGGTCGGCATGAACGAACAGGTGCGCAGCTCAGCGCCGTCCCGGTCTCCCCGGTGGCGACCGGATTTGTTGAGCGTCGTCGCGGTCCTGCTCCCGGTGCTGGCGGTGTTGGCCGCACTCCTGGTCGACACCGATCGCACCGTGGTGGAGCGCGTCGCGCCTGAGGAGACACCCCTGACCCGGGCTACCCTCATCTGCCCTCAGGGAGGCTCCGAGGTCTCCCTCACCACGGTGTCGGGGGCCGACGGGGATGTCACCGTGCGGGCCGGCAAGGACCAGGCGGAGGTTGCGCTCGAGCAGGACCGCGCCACGACCCTGGACCTAGGACGTCGACCAGCCGTGATCACCGGCAATGGCGACCTGGCCCCCGGCCTGGTCGCCAACCGGTACGAACGTCCCTGGGCGAACGCGGACTGCCGTCCTCCCGTGGTCGATCAATGGTTCACCGGGGTGGGAGCAGGCGCCAAGCACCAGTCGACCCTGCAGCTCATCAACCCCGATGCCGGCCGCGCCGTGGTCGACATCGTCGTGCTCGGACGACGCGGCGAGGTCTCGGTGCCGGCGCTGCGCGGGCTGGCAGTCGCGGGTGGAGAGACCCGCAGCTTCGACCTGGCCGAGGTCATCCCGCGCCGGGACGACCTCGCGCTGCACGTCACGACCCTCAGGGGGCGGATCTCGGCGAGCGTGCGTGACAGCTTCCAAGAGCTGGGACGGGGGAAGGGCGGACGCGACGAGCTGGCGTCGCAGGACGAGCCCAGCACGTCCAACCTGATCCTAGGCCTGACCGCAGGGCAGGGTCAGCGCACCCTGGCTATCGCGAACCCGAGCACGGACCAGGGGCGCGCGAGCGTGCAGCTGGTCACGGCCGACTCCGTCTTCGCGCCCGCCGGTGCGCGCGACGTCGTGCTACCGCCGCAGAGTGTGGTGCGGGTAGGACTGGCACCTCTGCTCAAGGGGACGGGAAAGAGTGATGCGGCCAGGCCGTACGGCATCCGCATCGACTCCACCGTCCCCACGACCGTCGCCATGGTGATGTTCGTCGAGGGCGACCTGGCCCAGGGCGTCCCCACGCCACCGCTGAGCGGACCCAGCACCGTGGTGCTGCCCCAGGCCGAGAAGGAGCTGATCCTCGGTGGGGCCTCCGGCCCAGGTGTCGTCACGGTGTCGTTGTGGAACAAGGCCGGACGAAGCCTGTCGGAGGAGCGCGTGGAGGTCGCGAGCGATCGGGGCTACCTGGTAGAGCTGCCTCGCAAGGCGCGCGTGATGACGCTGTCTCCTGCTCGAGCCACGGTCTCAGGAGTGGTCCTCGTCACCGGTGACGGCGCTACGCTGGTGCGGGTGCGCGAACCGGTACTGACCGCGCTGGAACCCTTCGTGGAGGCGGGACTGCCATGAGCACGCAGCACGAGCAGGACTATCTCTTCGTGGCCGGGGTAGCGAGATCCGGGACCACGGCGCTGCGCTGGATCCTGGGCAACCATCCAGACATTGCGGTCGGACTGGAGCGATACAAGAAGCTGTGGGGTCCGCGAATCCAGGAGCTCGGCCCGGAGCTGTTCCAGCGCGAACGGTTCTTCGACTACAGCGACGGGCTCACGAACATCACGCCGGACGTGACCTGGGCTCAGGAGCGACTTGCCGACCTCGAGGCCAAGTGGGACACCGCTCGCTATCGCGGGGACAAGATGACCGTGATCCGGGCTCGCGCTCTGTGGGAGCGATTTCCGCACGCCCGATTCGTCTTCATCGTGCGCGACATCTCGTTGGTCGCCAGCTCCTGGGAGCGGCGAGCCGCCGACCCGAGCGACACCGGATGGCGTGAGGGCGCCGGCGCTGACCGCGCGGTCGCGGCGTGGAACACCGCAGTACGGCGGGTGCTGCACGCCGTGCAGGCCCGACCAGATCAGGCGATTGCGCTCGACTACACCCGCTTCTTCGGCGACCCTGCCGCGGCGGGTCTACATGCGACGATGCGTTTCTTGAACCTGGACCCGGCGCCGATCCTCCCCGACTGGCAGGCGGCGCACGCCAAGTACGTCGAGTCCGTCGCGGGCCGCGACCGCACCCTGTCACTCGAGACCCAGGCACTCATCACCGAGCAGGCGGACCTCGACACGTGGCAAAAGCTAGGCGAGCTGACGCTCTGACGACGTCCGTGGCGCGCGTCTCGGGGCTCTACTGCTGGCGGCCGTCGAACCGGATCAGGCGCTCGCAAGGGACCGCGAGTGGTCGCTGACCGGCGCGTTTGTGTTGGTGGCCCCGCCTGGCTGGGCGGGGTGTCGGGGCGTGGTGGTCAGGGCTCTGCGGCGGGTTCTGCGTCGGGCTCTGCGGCGGGGCCGAGTGGTGTGGTGATCGGCATGCGTCCGTGGCGGCGGGCGCGGGTGACGCGGTAGGTGAGTCCGGTGGGGCTGGTCCAGTCGTAGACCCCGGGTTGGGGTGTGTTGTAGGTCCAGGCGGAGAAGGTCTTCGCGCGGTGGTGCTTCCTGCAGAGCAGGGACAGGTTGGAGGTCGTTGTTTGTCCGCCGACGGTGGGGTGTGAGGTGTTGTACGGGATCCGGT
>JBAVCA010000466.1:0-5698 GCA_049586475.1 Nocardioides sp. | reverse complement strand
GCAACCTCGAGAAATTGACGGCGAGTGTGCTCGGACATGTCTGGGCCTCGTTTCAGCGCGCGCGGATCAGGGAGGAACGGGAGAGCGTGCGGTGGCTGCGGTGTCGCGCCTTCCGGACCTCCCCCTCGAGCTCGTCGACGAGGCTGCGCATGACGCGTCGTGCGCCCCTCTGCCCGTCCAGCGCGAGGCCGTATAGGTACGGCCTGCCGACGAGCACCGCGTCGGCACCGAGCGCCAGCGCCTTGAAGGCATCGCGGCCTGTGCGGATACCGGAGTCGAAGAGCACGGGCATCCTGCCGTCGACCGCCTTGACTATCGGACTGAGCGCGTCGAGCGACGCGATCGCACCGTCGACCTGACGTCCACCGTGGTTCGAGACCACGATGCCGTCGATGTCATGCTCGACGGCAAGCCTGGCGTCACGTGGGCTCTGGATCCCCTTGAGCACGATCGGACCGTCCCAGTTCGCGCGGATGAGCGGCAGCTGCTTCCAGCTCAGGCCGGGGTTCTGGAAGACGCGGGCGAAGGCGATGCCGGCCGCCAACGGAGCGACCTCTGCCGGCACCGGCATGTGCTTGCGCTGGAAGACCGGGTCGCTCGTGTAGTTCGCGATGCCTTTGTTCTCCAGGAATGGCGAGTACCCGAGATCCAGGTCGATCGGTCGCCAGCCGAGCAGCGTCGTGTCGAGCGTGATCATCAGGTGGGTGTAGCCGGCCGCCGCAGCGCGGCGCAGGAAGGACACCACCAGCTCATCGTCCGTGGGCCAGTAGAGCTGATACCAGCGCGAGCCGTCGCCGTTGGCCTCGGCCACCTCCTCCATCTTGTAGGCGCCCTGCGTCGAGTGCACGTAGGTCAGGCCGAGCTCGGCCGCGGCGCGGGCGGTGGCGAGGTCGCCGTCCGGGTGCGCGAGCGTCTGCACACCGACCGGCGCGAAGAGGACCGGCGCGGGCATGCGCGTCCCCAAGATGGTGGTGGAGAGGTCGACCTTCTCCGGCTTGCGGCCCGTGCGCCGCTTGACCTCCCACCGCCGGAACGCTGCGGCGTTGGCGCGGGTGGACTCGCGATTCCCCGCCCCGGCGTGGATGTAGCCGAGGGCCTCGGGGCTCAGGTTCTGGGCGGCTTCCGCCTCCAGCCGCGAGAGATCACCGGAGATCGACAGCTCATTCATCGTCACGTCAGGCAAACGAGCCGTCCCGCTGTTTGGCTACGGGTTCTCTCTGAACGTCCGGCGTGCTGCTGTCGCATCAGCGACACGACCACGACTCAGGAACCGGCCTGCACCAGCTCCACGATGCGCTGGGCGAGCTCTGGTCCGCAGTCTTCCTGCACGAAATGGCTTCCCTCGAGTCGCGCATGAGCCTGACCGGCCGCTCCTGGCACGTGCCGCTGCAGCGGCTTGTCGCCCTTGCCGAGGATCGGGTCCTTGCTGCCGAAGAGCGTCAGGAACGGCCTCTCGTAGCCGCCGAGGCCGGCCCACGCCCTCTTGTTGGCAGGCATGGCGGGATCGTCGGCCGACGTCGGCACGAGGCGCGGAAAGGCGCGAGCCCCGGCTTGGTGCCCTCGACCGGGAAATGGAGCGTCGTAGGCCTCGCGTTCGGCCTTGCTGAGCCGACGAGCGGTCCCGGTGTCGACGATCCGCCCGGTCGGGAAGACCGGTGAGAAGCGGGCGAAGGCCCGCCAGGCGCGGAACGCCAGGTTGTCGGAGATCTGACCGGCCGGCAGGAACCCGTTGCCGACGACGATGGCAGCGAACCGGTCGGGGTCGAGACCGGCGATCCGGAGCCCGATCAGCGAGCCCCAGTCCTGGCAGAACAGGGTGATGTCGCTCAGCTCCAGCTGATCGAGCAGCTCGGTGACCCAGTCGACGTGGCGAGCGTAGGAGTAGTCCCCCACCGCGGCGGGCTTGTCGGATCGGCCGAACCCGATCAGGTCCGGGACGACGACCCTCAAGGAGGCGTCGAGCAACGGCCCGATCATGTGCCGGTAGAGGTAACCCCACGTCGGCTCCCCGTGGAGCAGCAGCACGACCGGCGCATCACGCGGCCCCTCGTCGACGTAGGCCATCCGAACACCGTCGGCCAGGCCGGCGTACTGCGTCGCCCACCCGAAGTCGTCGAGACGGTCGAAGCGATGCTCAGGGGTACGCAGGATCTTCACCCCGCTCACGCTAGCGGCGCCGCTGCGCCAGCGCTGTCGAGGTCCACTGCGGCTGCACGTCGCAGTGGACCTCGACCCGTCAGGTGCTACCCGCGGATGCGGATCTTGCCCAGCAGGTCGCGCCGGATCTGCTGGTCGGTCCAGGCGAAGCGGATCCACTTGCCCTCGCTGAACAGACGCGTCTGGTCGAAGGCGTACGGCGAAGCCGGGTCTTCGTCCTGGCTGTAGGTCAGGATCGTGCGCGTCGAGAGCCGCCCCTTCGGGAGGAAGGCGATCGACTGGATGTGCGAGGAGCCATAGGTCACCGAGCGGTAGCGGCTCAGGTTGGTGACCGGGCCACGTGAGGCCAGCGCGTTGGCGTTCCCGGCTTTGTCGCCGGTGCCACCCCCGAGACCGAACGGCGGGGCGCCGGGAGCACCGGCCACCTGCAGCTCGCCCCACGACTCGTCGAAGTCGATGTTGCGATCGCGCAACGAGTCGATGGCACCCTGCATCGCGGAGATCACGTTGGGGCTGACGGTGTTGAGGCCGCGCGGCGTGTTGAGCGGGTCGCCGGCGTTGAACTGCACTCGCCACAGCTGGTTGTCGGCGGGGACCCGAGCAATGAACTCCTCGAAGATGTGAGTGCCCACCGAGGACGTCTCCGAGCGCCTGTCCCAGGCCTTCAGCACCGCGCACGCCTCTGTCTCACCGGTGGCGTCACAGACCTTGTCGAGGGCGCCGCCCTGGCTCATGACCTCGGCGGCGCGCATCCGGTTGGCGTGCTGATGAGAGGCCAGCGATGCGGGCGTCTCCTTGCCGGTGCCCTGCAGCCGATCGATGACGTACTGCGAGACCATCCGAGTACGCATGGTGCGCTGGCACTTCTCGCAGCCGATGATGGTGGCGAAGCCCTCGATGCGCTGGGCGGGGTTGGGCAGCCAGTAGGAGTCGTTGGCGTTCATCACCCAGTCACGGCGCACCGTGGAGGGGAGGTTCCTCGGACCGAAGATGCCAGGACGCTGTGCGTCGGCGTCCGAGCCCCAGGCGCACCTGCTGTCGGCGAAGGTGCCGTCGAGGCCCGGAAGACCGGCGACCTCGTCGAGCACGGCGCCGACCGGAGTCAGGCACCGGTTCTTGAGCTCGTTGGGCACGTTGGGCACCACGGAGTGGTCGGCGTAGAGCACGTCGCCGCTGCGGTCCGCCGCCGTGGTGTTGACCCACGGCATCCCACCGGCCGCATCCTGACGACGCAGCAGGTCGCGCACAGTGGTCGCCTTGCCCATCTCCAGGAAGGTGTCGATCGTGCGCAGGTGCTCGGCGTTGGCGTCCCGGATTGCCCAGACGCTGGTGGCCGACCAGGGAGTGAGGGTGGCTGGAGAGTCGAAGACGTAGCCCTGAGGCGTGCGGTACAGGTCTTCGGTGACGGTGCCGAGCGTCCCGTCGGCCTTCTTCACCGTCACCTTGACGGTGCGACGCTCGAGCTCGCGGGGACCTGCGTCGGTGAGGTAGGTGGTGGGCCCGACGAGCTTGTACTCGTACGGCGTGAAGCGGTACGCCGTCGAGACCGTGTGGCTCCAGGCGACGTCGTTGTTGAAGCCGATGTTGACCACGGGGGAGCCGACCAGCGAGGCGCCGGCGACGTCGTACTTGCCGGGGATCGTCAGGTGTTGCTGTGTGAAGTGGTAGCGCCCGAACCACGGGAAGTGTGGGTTGCCGAGCAACATGCCCTTGCCGGTCGACGTCTCGCCCCCGCCGATGGCAGTGGCGTTGGACCCGAACGGGCTCTCGGGGTCCTTGCCCAGAGCCTTGAGCAGGGCGTCGCGGTCGGCGACGTCGTACTGCGAGGCCTTGAGCGGGATGTCGGGCACGCCCGGGTCGTCGAGGGACGGCGGGTCTGCGTCCACGATCTCCTTGACGAAGACCCCGGCCGAGGCGAGCAGGTTGGCCAGGTACACCCCGTACCAGACGTCGATCGGCTTCGCGTCGGGCCTGAGATAGCCGTCGCCCTGACACGCCGGGTCGGTGACCTCGTTGGTACGTAGCCACTTGTTGATGCCGGCCACGTAGCCCTTGACCATGGCCTTCGCCTGACCCTCGGGACCGGCCTGGGACCTCAGGAGCTTCTCGACGACCTTGCGGTTGTGCAGGTCGGTGACGAAGGCGTCGACCTGGAGGTTGGAGGCGTTCAGCGTCACGTAGTCGGTGTAGGTGCCGTCGGCGCCGAACCAGCGCGAGCGCTCGCCCCGCCCGGTGACCAGGGTGTCGGCCAGGGTGCAGATCGAGGCCTGCGCCGCGGAGTACCCGCTGCCGAAGCCGAGGGAACCGAAGTTCTTCGCCGTGACGTGCGGGATGCCGTGCTCGGTGAAGCGGACAGCCGCGTCGTAGCGGCCCTTCCCCTTCGGCTTGGCCGGGAGTGACGTCGGGGTCGGGGTCTGGACGAGGGACTGGGAGAGGACCGGGGAAGTGGCCGTCGCGGGAGCCGTGGGCAGCGAAGCTGCAACGGGCACCAGCGAGCAGGCGACAACCAGGGCGGTGAGTCTGCGCACGGCTGCACAACTACTCACAGAGACGTGGGTTACGGCCGCGGTTACAAGTAGAGCCCGGCGGACTCGTCAGCAAGCCGGTCTGCCGCGACGGCGTGCACGTCGCGCTCGCGCATCACGACGTAGACCTCGGCGTTGACCTCGACCTCGGCCTTGTCCTCGGGGTCGAACAGCACCCGGTCCCCCACCTCGATCGAGCGCGCGTGTGGTCCGACCGCCGCCACCCTGGCCCACGCCAGGCGCCGAGCGCCCATCGCAGCCGTCGCCGGGATCACGATCCCGCCCGAGGATCGTCGCTCACCGGCCTCGGAGTCCAGGTCGCACAAGATGCGGTCGTGCAGCATCTTGATCGGCTGCTTGTCAGCCATCAGAGTCCTCGGACGATCGGGGATCAGCGGGCGATCTTGCGGACCACGACGAACAGCACGATCGTGCCGACCACGCCGCCCACGGACTTGAGGATGTTGTCGGTGCGGGGCTCGCCGGTCGCAGCATCGACGTAGTGGCCCTTGATCGCGGCCACCTCGCGACGAAAGATCGTCTTGGGCGAGGAGCGGTGGAGCAGCTGGTCGATCGTGGTGGCGAGCCGCTCTCGCGTCTCCTCGATCTCACGGGCGAGGTCGTCTGCTTCGTTGCTCACGGGCGCAGGCTATCAATCACCGGTCGGGGCCGGGAGCACCGCGGTCCGAGGATCGAACCCGAACGGCAGCTCCAGGCGGTGGCGACGCATCAGCTCGCCGTCGGTGAGGACGTCGTAGGTTGGGCCGTCGGCCACCACGTGGCCGTCACTGAGCACCACCGAGCGCGGGCACAGCTCGAGGGCGTAGGGCAGGTCGTGGGTGACCATCAGCACGGTGACCTCCAGCGAGCGCAGGATGTCGGCGAGCTCGCGGCGCGAGGCGGGGTCGAGGTTGGACGACGGCTCGTCGAGGACCAGCACCTCGGGTCGCATCGCCAGGACGGTGGCGACGGCCACGCGGCGGCGCTGCCCGAAGGACAGGTGGTGGGGCGGGCGG
>JBAVCA010000465.1:0-1887 GCA_049586475.1 Nocardioides sp. | reverse complement strand
CGTTGATCGCCTGCAGGTCGAAGAAGAACGCCTGGATCATGTTCTTCGAGCCCTGGTTGACGATCAGGTTGGTCAGGTAGCGCGACTCGATGCGCGAGGCGGTGTCGAAGTCACGGCTGGCGCCCTCCACCGCTGCACTCAGGATCGCGCGGGCTGCTGGGTAGACCGCGCCCTTGGTCTGCTGGCGCAGCAGTGCCGGGAACGCGGGCAGGAAGCTCGCGAGCGCCGGAGACCTCGGGGTGCCACCGGGCATCTTGTAGCCGGGGGCGTCCCACGGGTTCTGGGTCGCGGTGGGGTTGGCCTTGATCCAGGCCTTCGCAGCCGGGATCAGCTCGTCCTGGGTGGCGACGAGCTCGTCGACCAGGCCCTTCTCCTTGGCGGCACCGGCCTTGAACTGCGCGCCGGTCAGCAGGAAGTCCATCAGCCCTGCCTGCAGCCCGAACTTGCGCACCATCCGGGTGACGCCGCCGCCGCCGGGCAGCAGTCCCAGGCTCGACTCGGGCAGTCCGACGGTGACCTTCGGGTCGTCGACCGCGATGCGGTGCTTGGCGACCAAGCAGATCTCGAAGCCACCGCCGAGGGCAGCGCCGTTGATGGCGGCCACGACCGGCTTGGGAAAAAGCTCGAGTCGACGCAGGGCGGCCTTGACGTTCTCGGCCATGGCGAAGACCGACGCGGCGTCGTCCTTGCCGGCCTGGATCATGCCCTTGAGGTCTCCGCCGGCGAAGAAGGTCTTCTTCGCGCTGGCGATGACCACGCCGGCGACGCTCTCGGCGTCAGCGGCGAGCTCGTCCTCGAGGTGGTCGACGGCTGACTTCATGGAGTCGATGTAGAGCTGGTTCATCGTGTTGGCCGACTGGTTCGGGTCGTCCAACGTGAGGGTGACGATGTTGTCGGCGTCCTTGTCGTAACGGACGGATGTCTCGGTGGTGGTGGCGCTCATGCGTGATGTGGTCCTGTCTTGAAAGGTCTCGGCGGGAGGGCGATCGCGAGGTCGTCGCGTCGTCTGACGGTGGAGCGGTCAGACGATCTCGACGATCGTGGCGATCCCCATGCCGCCGCCGACGCAGAGCGTGGCGAGGCCGCGCTTCTGGTCGCGCCGAACGAGCTCGTCGATGAGGGTGCCGAGGATCATCGCGCCGGTGGCACCCAGCGGGTGACCCATCGCGATCGCGCCACCGTTGACGTTGGTGATCTCGTCGGAGATGCCCATGTCACGCATGAAGCGCATCGCCACCGCGGCGAAGGCCTCGTTGATCTCGAAGAGGTCGATGTCCTTCGTCTCCAGGCCTGCCTTGGCGAGTGCCTTTCGGGCCGCGGGTGCCGGGCCGGTGAGCATGATCGTCGAGTCGGCACCCGAGACGGCCATCGAGATGATGCGGGCCCTCGGGGTCAGGCCGAGCTGGGCGCCGATCTCCTCGGTTCCGATCGCCATCAGGGCCGCACCATCGACGATCCCCGAGGAGTTGCCGGCGTGGTGCACGTGGTTGATCTTCTCGATCCAGTGGTACTTCTCCAGCGCCACGTCGTCGAACCCGGCATCCTTGCCGATCTGGGCAAAGCTCGGCTTCAGGCCGGCCAGGCCCTCGACGGAGGTGTCGGGGCGCACGGTCTCGTCGGTGTCGAGCACGGTCAGGCCGTTCATGTCGCGCACCGGGATGACGGAGTTCGCGTGGTACCCGTTCGCCCAGGCCTTGGCGGCACGGTGGTGCGACTCGGCAGCGTAGGCGTCGACGTCCTCCCGGCTCCAGCCCTCGATAGTGGCGATCAGGTCGGCACCGATGCCCTGCGGCACGAAGCCGGTGGTGAGGGCGGTGGCCGGGTCCTGCGCCCAGGCGCCACCGTCGGAGCCCATGGCGACGTTCGACATCGACTCGACGCCGCCGG
>JBAVCA010000464.1:0-4034 GCA_049586475.1 Nocardioides sp. | reverse complement strand
TCCGGATCGGGTCGAGGTCTTCGGCGACGACGTCGGCGTACCGGGGCGCGAACGGATACCCGGGGAGGTCCACGAAGCACTCGTCGGGGGTGCGGTGGATGGCGAGTGGCCTGGCGGGAGTCCCGCTGGGAGGCATCGTGGGAGGCATGACCGAAGTCTGCTCGATGACGAGGGCTCTTGCCCCGACCCGCTAGGCTGAGTCTCGAGGGGAGTACCTCACTCAGATCATCCCGGTCACTACGGCGTCTCGACAGGCGTCTCGGGTGGTTGCCGATCCAACCGGATCGGTGAGGGAGACCTCAGGCATCGTTGCTTGAGGAGAACTTCGTGAACGGATCCGGCACGCTCGACACCATCGCCACCCCCACCCTTTGGGCGGTCACGATCGGAGCGATTCTGCTGCTGCTGGCGCTCGACTTCTTCGCCACCAGGAAGCCGCACGAGGTCTCGATGCGCGAGGCCATCGCGTGGTCGTCCTTCTACGTGGCGCTGCCTCTGGCCTTCGGCGTCTACGTCTGGGCCCAGCACGGCGGCGACCGCGGCGTGGAGTACTACACCGGCTATCTGGTGGAGAAGACCCTCAGCGTCGACAACCTCTTCATCTTCATGCTGCTGCTGGCTGCGTTCGCCGTGCCTGCGGCGCTCCAACAGCGAGTCCTGCTCTACGGCATCGTCGGCGCCCTCGTGCTGCGCGCCATCTTCATCGCTTTGGGAGCAGCGGCACTGTCGGCCTTCGACTGGGTGTTCCTGATCTTCGGCCTGGTGCTGGTGGTGACCGCGATCAAGCTCCTACGCGACTCGATGAAGGACGACCACACGGTCGATGTGGCCGACATGCGCATCGTGCGCCTGACCCGTCGACTGACGCCCGTTACCGAGGAGTACGAAGGCACCCGGCTCACCACCCGCGTCCAGGTCGGCAGGGTGAGCAAGCGGGCCCTGACCCCGTTCGCCCTGGTCGTGATCGCGGTCCTCGCCACCGACGTGGTCTTCGCCGTGGACTCGGTACCGGCGGTCTACGGCATCACCGGCGATCCCTACCTCGTGTTCGTCACCAACGCCTTCGCCCTCCTCGGTCTGCGGGCGCTCTACTTCGTGCTCCAGGGCGCGCTGGCCAAGCTGGTCCACCTCAACTACGGCCTGGCTGCGATCCTCGGCTTCATCGGGATCAAGCTTGCCCTGCACTGGGCGCACCTGCAGTGGTCGTCCGTGCCGGAGATCCCGACGCTGGCCTCGCTCGCGGTCATCATCGGCATCCTTGCCTTCACTGTGACGACGTCGCTGATCGCGTCGCGGAACGCAGATCGTGACGAGAAGCCGGACGACGAGACGGTCTCCGTAGGCGTCTGAGCGGTGCGAGGATCCACTCCACCGGCCCAGGACGGTGGCCGAGCGACGAGGAGGACGGACGTGACGCGACGGTTCGAGGGCAAGCGGGTGCTGGTCACCGGGGCCGCCGGCGGGATCGGTCGCTCGACCGTGGATCTGCTGGTCGAGGAGGGTGCCGCGGTCGTCGGCGTCGACCTCCGGGTGAACGACGAGCTGGACCTGGTGGTCTGTGACGTCAGCAACCGCGACTCGGTCGACGGGGCCATCGCCGTCGCCGTCGACCGCTTGGGTGGTCTCGACGTGCTCGTCAACGTCGCCGGCATCGACCAGTTCCGCCGCTTCGGCGACCTCGACGTGACCACGTGGGAGCGCCACCTGGGCGTCAACCTCACCGGCCCGATGCTGATGAGCCAGGCCGCCTTGCCGCACCTGCGGGAGAGCCGAGGCTCGATCGTCACCGTCGCCTCGATCGCGGGGCTGCGCGCCCAGCCCTACCAAGCGGCGTACTGTGCCTCGAAGGCCGGCGTGATCATGCTGATGAAGTCCTTGGCCCTCGAGCTCGCCGCCGACGGGATCCGGGTCAACACCGTGTGCCCCGGCGGGGTCGAGACGGAGCTGCCGATGGCGGCCGCTGCCGAGCACGCCGACTCCGACCTGGACTGGTCCCTGCTCATGGAGAGCTCGGGCGCACGCTACGGCTTCATGCCGCCACGCGACATCTCCGATGCCATCGCCTACCTGGCCTCCGACGCCGCCGCGTCCGTCACCGGCGCGGTGCTCTCGGTCGACCGCGGCACCGCCTGCTGATCGCGACCGAGCGGCTGAGGCTCAACCCGAGGAGGCGTGCTCCGCCGACTCGAGCGGGAGCTGACGGGTGGACTCGAATCGTCGGGTCGAGCCGTCGATCGGGTCGACGAAGGACACCTCGGCCGCCAGCAGCTGCAAGGGCCGGGAGAAGTCGTCGACCTCGGTCTCACGGATCTCCGGGTAGAGCGGATCGTCGACGATCGGGATGCCGAGTCCGTGCAGGTGCAGGCGGAGCTGATGGGTGCGACCGGTGTGCGGGGTCAGGCGGTAGACCGCCAGGTCGCCCCGGCGCTCCTCGACCGCGATGTCGGTGACGGCATTCACCGGACCGTCCGCCACGGCCTCGCCCTGCCAAACTCCACGCTCCTTGCGCAGATGGTTGCGCACCGTGGTCGGGAGCTCGAGGTCGTCGCGCCACGGCGCCAGCGCCCGGTAGGTCTTGTTTACTTGGCCGTGCTCGAAAAGCACCTGGTGCGGTCCGCGCCAACGACGCTCGGTGGCGAGCAGCAACACCCCCGAGGTGACGCGGTCGAGACGGTGCAGCGGTGACAGCTCGGGCAGGTCGAGCTGCTCGCGCAGGCGCACCACCACGCTCTGCTGCACGTGCCGACCGCGCGGGATGGTGGCCAGGAAGGCCGGCTTGTCGACCACCACCAGTCGCTCGTCGCGGTGGATGACGATGAGGTCTCCAGGTACGTCGGGCTCCTCGCGGAGGTCCCGGTGGAACCAGACGAAGGTGTGCGGCAGATACGGATCCTCGGCGCGGACCGGCCTGAGGTCGTCGTAGACGAATCGTTCCGCAGCCAGCATCGGCTCCACCTCGGCACGATCGGGCAACCGGTGCCGCAGCCACTCCCCCATCGTCGTGGCGCCTCCCGGCGTCCGGCCCTGCGCGTCGCGATCCTCCGTGCGCAGCCAGGCCGCGCCGAGCCCGTGGCGAGACGGCAACGGTGAGCGGGGCGGCATGGAACGAGGCTACGGCGCACCAGCCGGCCACCGGCTCGTGCCGCCGCACCCACCCCTGCGGAGGTATGCCGTGCAACGATCTCGCTGGAACCCTGACGGACAGACTGACCACCAGCAACGACACACCCTGGAGGCACCATGACGAAGGTCCTGATCATCGGCGCGCACGGCAAGATCGGGATGCTTGCCACCCGCGACCTCGTCGCTGCCGGACACGACGTCGCCGGTGCGATCCGCAAGCCCGAGCAGTCCGACGAGCTGCGCGAAGCCGGCGCCGAGCCGATCGTGGCCGACGTCGAGAACCTCTCGACCGACGAGCTCGTCGATGTGGTCTCGGGCCACGACGTCGTCGTCTGGTCGGCCGGGGCGGGCGGTGGCAGCCCCGAGCGCACCAACGCCGTCGACCGCGACGCCGCGATTCGCACCATCGATGCGGCTGGCCGCAGCGACGTTGCCCACTTCGTGATGGTGTCGTACTTCGGCGCCGGTCCCGACCACGGGGTGCCGCCGGACAGCGACTTCTACACCTACGCCGAGGCCAAGACCGCGGCTGACGAGCACCTGGCCGCCAGCACGCTGGGGTGGACGATCCTGCGACCCAGCTCGCTGACCGACGAGGCAAGCACCGGCGGGATCGAGGTCGGCGACGACGTAGAGGCCTCGCAGGTCTCGCGCGCCACCGTGGCCGCTGTCATCGGCGCCGTGATCAACCACCCCGAGGCGACGGCGCAGCTGACGCTGGCCTTCAACGACGGTGACCGGCAGGTCGGAGACGTGATCGGCGTAGGACACACCCGGGGCTGACCAGGACTGATCGGGCGCCCCGAGGAGAATGCCCGGATGAGCGCACCAAACGGACCCGGCACCAGCGCTGCCGACGCGTGGGGAATCCAGCGCGACTGGATCGACGCCGACCAGCAACCTCAGCGGGT